>NZ_JBQYLP010000030.1:0-78981 GCF_052683555.1 Burkholderia sp. BC1 | reverse complement strand
CTTGCGTCAGCAGCGAAGCTGCGCCCGTTGGGTATTTCCGCAGCCTGCTAAAGCGGCTCGAGTACCGCGGCTACGACTCGTGCGGCGTCGTGGTCTATCGCGACCGCGCGCTGGCGCGGGCGCGTAGCGTCGATCGCGTCGCCAACCTGCAGCGCGACATCGCCGCGCAGGCGCTGTCCGGCTACACCGGCATCGCGCATACGCGCTGGGCGACGCACGGCGCGCCCGTCACGCAGAACGCGCATCCGCATTTCTCGCCGAGCGACACCGACGCACGCATCGCGCTGTCGCACAACGGGATCATCGAGAACTGCGATCAACTGCGTGCGGAACTCGAAGCGCACGGCTACGTGTTCGCGAGCCAGACCGACAGCGAAGCGATCGCGCATCTGATCGATCATCTGTACGACGGCGATCTGTTCGATGCCGTGCAGCGCGCCGCCGCGCGTCTGCGCGGCAGCTACGCGATTGCGGTGATGTGCCGCGACGAGCCGCATCGAATCGTCGGCGCGCGCGACGGGATGCCGCTCGTCGTCGGCGTCGGCGACGGCGAGAACTTCCTCGCGTCCGATGCGATCGCGCTGTCGGGCATCACCGATCGCATCGCGTATCTGGAGAACGGCGACGTCGCCGATATCCAGCTGCATCGCTACTGGATCGTCGACGCCGCCGGGCAGCGCGTCGAACGCCCGGTGCAGCGGGTGGCTGCGCACAGCGGCGCGGCCGATCTCGGCTCGTATCGCTACTACATGCAGAAGGAGATTTTCGAGCAGCCGCAGGCCGTCGCGGACACGTTGCTCGATGTCACGTCGATCATGCCCGAGCTGTTCGGCGACGGCGCATGGCGCGTGTTCAACGACGTCGATTCGGTGCTGCTGCTCGCCTGCGGCGGCAGCTACCACGCGGCGCTCACCGCGAAATACTGGATCGAGAGCATCGCGAAGCTGCCGACGAACGTCGAGATCGCGAGCGAATTCCGCTATCGCGACAGCGTGCCGAATCCCCGCACGCTGGTTGTCGCTGTATCGCAGAGCGGCGAGACGGCCGACGTGCTCGGCGCGGTACACGTCGCGAAGCAGCGCGGGATGATGCACACGCTCGCGATCTGCAATGTCGCGACGAGTGCGCTGATGCGCGAATGCGCGCTGCAGTTCGTCACGCGGGCGGGGATCGAGATCGGCGTCGCATCGACGAAGGCGTTCACGACGCAGCTCGTCGCGCTGTTCCTGCTGACGCTGTCGCTCGCGCAGGTCCGCGGGCGTCTGAGCGACGACGACGAGCACGCGCATCTGCGCGCGCTGCGCCACCTGCCCGACGCGATGTCGAAGGTGCTCGCGCTGGAGCCGCAGATCATGGGCTGGTCGGAACTGCTCGCGCGGCGCGACGACATGCTGTTCCTCGGACGCGGGATGCACTATCCGATCGCGCTCGAGGGTGCGTTGAAGATGAAGGAGATTTCGTATATCCACGCGGAGGCGTATCCGGCCGGCGAGCTCAAGCACGGGCCGCTCGCGCTCGTCAGCAACGAGATGCCGGTGATCGCGGTCGCGCCGAACGACATGCTGCTCGAGAAGCTGCGGTCGAACATGCACGAGGTCAGCGCGCGCAACGGGAAGCTGTACGTGTTCGCGGATGTGGATTGCGGGTTGTCGCCGAGCGACGGGATCGAGGTGATTCGGCTCAATGAGTACTATGGGCCGCTGTCGCCGATCCTGCATACGATTCCGATGCAGCTGCTCGCCTATCACGCGGCGCTGGCGAGAGGGACGGATATCGATAAGCCGAGGAATTTGGCGAAGTCGGTGACGGTGGAGTGAGGGGGGCGGTAACACTCTCGGCAGTGCTGTCGCTCTACACTGCATCGACACTTATTCGTGGGGTGTTGACTGTTGCCTCTTTCCGGGAGTGTTCCGTACTTGCCTTTACTCCATCTCGCTGTTCTTATCGCGTAGTGACAACCGGCAAAAGATCTCAACGTCTTGAAGAGGACCGGAAGGCATTCACGGCAACTTTTTCTCGAGTGGAATCAGCATGGCTTTCGACGGACACTCCCGGTACAAGCTCAACCGACCGATAACGGCTGCGGAGTCATCGGCAAGACTGCATATCAACGAACGATGCGCGGATCGCGCAAAGAGCGCGGGCACAGTCTTCGAAGCAACCGATTCCTACCTTGAGGTATGTGACGGTCTTTACCGCGAAAAGGGCTGGGGGTTACTGGCGTTTTCTACCGCTGGAGTTCTCTTCCTGTGCCTGGTCGCGATGTTTATGTGGATGGCGACGCACATGCCAATCGCTGTCCGTGAAAAAGGGCAGGAAGGTGTTGTTTACACCCTCCTCGCCATTTTCACATTGGTCGGCGTTTGCGGTCTTGCGGTAACGGTGCGAGCGCTGCTCGTCGATTGCTTCAATTACACTCGCAAGCCGATACGGTTTAATCGCTTGGACCGCACGATATACGCGTTTCGCCACAACGGGCCGGGCGGTGTCTTATCGATTCCTTGGGATAACGCGTTTTTGTACATTGAGCGCAAGCCCAAGGCAGGCTTGGCGGCAACCGCAGCGCGTGTGATCCGCTGCCTCGTGCTTGACGACCAGGGACTGGTTGTCGACACATTCTCGATCGGAAAATACGTCGAATTGGCATTCGACGAAAACAGTGCGGCTGGACAGCTGGCGATGGAGGAGCTTTACCAAGACTTTGAATACTATCGGCGTTTCATGCAAGAGGGGCCGTCTGCGGTACCGCCGGTATCCGAATTCCTTACTACAGAAGTCTCACTCCGAAATTCTCTCAAACTGCAGTTTGACGGTGCATCAGACCTCCTGAAGTCGGGAAATCCGGTTGTGTTCTTGGTGACGGTCATTGCTACGCTGCCCACCTTCATCCTTGCAGTTGCCTATTACATCGCGCAACGGACCTGTCGAGAACCAGTCTGGCCTGAGGAAGTTGAGCGGGCATGCAACGCTGCAATGCCGTCCAAGGAGCTTCCGGTATGAGCCGCCGGTTCGTTCACCAACGCGAAAAGACTGACCGCAACGGTGTTGTCGTCGACGGTATCTCAAGGGCTTGCCTGCATTGAGCGACTACGGGCGCGAATCATGCCGAATTGCGAGTCCCAGGCGTGATTTTTCGTTACTAACAGCTGTCTCGCTGATGTTCTGAAGAGGGCGAGCCCTCTCTTTCGCTCAATGTGCCGGTAAGGAAACTTTGCCCGGGGTAATCCGACACCAGTGACGCCACCTTCGAAAAGATCTCGACACAACGCTCCGTGTAGCGTTCGCTGACGGTGCCCGACGATTTCGTCAATTCGTGTCCAAGGTGGATCGGTCAAGTTGAACCCGCGTCAGGCAACCTCGGCCCTGCGGAATCGCGGTCAGCGATATAGGCGCCGGCCAGTCGACAGACAGAACGGTTTGGCTCAACGAAAACTGTTGAAGCTGCGGCGATTGACGGCTGTGGTCAAGCACCGCGTCGTAGTTGCCGGACGGCGAGTCGACAGCCGGGACAAGTCGCCCTCAATCTATCAATTCATATAGAGCCCACCCATCATCACGCCGTAGGCACCGTACCACCATCAATCACAAACTCCGTCCCCGTCACCGAACCCGCGCGAGGCGAAGCAACAAACACGACGAGATCGGCCACCTCGCGAGGAGCAGCCGGACGCCCGAGCGGAATACCGCCGAGCGCTTTCATGATGATCTGCTTGCCTCCCTCATAGTCGGTCCCCGCCTCTGCCGCCAAGCGCTCTGCGAGCCGCACGGCGGCTTCGGTCTCGACCCATCCCGGCGAGACGCGCACCACGCGCACGCCCTTCGGCGTGACCTCCTTGGAAAGCGCTTTGCTATACGTCGACAGCGCGGCTTTCGCCGCCGCATACGCGGTGGTCGACTCGGGAAGCGGCAGCACATGCTGAATCGATGTCACATGCACGATGACACCGGACCCTTGTGCGAGCATCGACGGCAGAAGCGCGCGATCAAGCCTGACGGCCGGCATCAGGTTCAGGCTCAGCTCCTTCTGCCACTCGTCGTCACTCAGCGCGGCGAAACCACCGGCAGGCGCACTCGACCCGCCGAGCACGTTCACCACGATGTCGATGCCACCCAGGCGCGTGAGCACCTCGCTTGCGACAAGCGCACAGCCGGCTGCCGTCGTGACGTCGGCAGCGACGTAGTGGACGCCGGGCGAGTCGGCCGGCACCGTCCGCGCGGTCGCAACGACGCGTGCACCCGCTTCAACGAAAGCGGAGACAACGGCGGCACCGACGCCTTTCGTGCCGCCCGTGACCAGCACGCGACGGCCTTCGAGTTCAAGATCAAAGCTCATGGCGAAATTTCCAGTCGGATGATGAGATCGCCCGCGACGGCAAAGCGAAAGCGAACGCGGATAGGACTGCCCGGGAAGTTGCCGCTGACGTTTGCGATCACCGTCGTCTGCGCGCCGATGGTCTGCGACGAGACCGGCTCGGTCGTGCATGCGTACTTGGCAATCACGTCGGCATTCCAGGCTGCAATCGCCGCACTGCCGTAGTGTTCGCGCCCCTCGTCCAGCACGACTGCGTCTTCGGTGAAGCAGCGCGCGACGGCCTGCGGATCGCTCGCCAAGTGGTTGAAAAAGCTCACGATGGCCCTTGGCAGATTCGATGCGTCATAGGATGAAGTTTTCATGGCGCCTAAGATAGGAGGTACCATCCATCAGCGCAAGAACGCACGAAAAAGTGAGGTACCTACCTTTGGGTAAGCATGATCATCACACGCCCGCTACGGCGGCCAGCGGCATTGAAGAAGCCATTCAGATGCTGGAGGGGCGCTGGAAGCTCGTCATACTTTTCCACCTCTTCGGTGGCAAGACGCTGCGCTTCTCCGAACTCGAACGAGCCATCCCCGGCATCTCGCAGAAGATGCTGATCCAGCAGCTTCGCCAGTTGGAGCAGGACGGCATCGTCGCGCGCATCGTGCATCCCCAAGTGCCGCCGAAGGTCGAGTACCACATGACCGACTGGGGCCAGTCGCTCTGCCCTGCCCTCGATGCGCTGTTGACTTGGGCCGAGCAGCGACCGACGCCGCGTCAGCAGCGCAAGTCAAAGTCCTGAAAGCGCAGATCGCCGAAGCGCGTCTCCGAGACCGGCAATACTTGCGAGGCTGTGGTCGCACACCCGCAGCGCGCGGCGGACGACTGCAGCGCTTCGTTGGTCGTAATCGAACGACCACTTCTCAATTCGCTGGTCGATCGCATCCTCGGTCGGCGAACGAGATGACGGAATTCGTCGACATCGGTGAACGCTCGACTTTGCCGTTAAGGTCCGGCGAGCGCGCGGCGGGATAGGCCGGAATTCGATGGGGATGCTTATCAAACGCGACGCACCGACTCGGCACAGAACTCGCCGCCGCGGTCCCACTCAGAACCGATGCCGCACGCCCGCATTGAGTCTGACCTGCGTCGGCCCACCCGCATCGGCGCCCGTCGCGCCGACGACGGCCTGCGCCGCGCCGAGGCCATTCGCGCCGCGTGCATCGGCATAAGCGGCCGTCGCGTAGAAATCGGTCCGCTTGCTGACGAGCAGGCTCGCGCCCGCGCTCACTTGCCGATACCGCGCGGCCGAATCGCCGGACGCGTGCAGCTGGTTGTAGGCGACCACGGCCGTCACGGTCGGCGTGGCCTGCCAGACGCCGTACAGCGACGCATTGCGAAACGCCTGCGTGTGCTCAAACCGCGACGCGCCGTCGGGCCGATAACGCGCATCGCCGTAGTAAGCGCCGATCGCGAGCGAGCCGATCGCGTATTGCGCCGCGACGCGCACGATCTGCACCGACGCCGCCGACGCATACGCGGCATTGACCGCGCTGTTGAACAGCGAATCGGCGCTCGATCTGCCGCGTCGGCCGTGCAGCGCATTGCCGAGATCGACGTGCAGATAGCCGGCCGCCGCCGCGAATGCGCCGTGCCGATAGGCGAGCGCGGCGCCGTGCGACAGCCCGGAGCCCATCGCGCCCGGCACGCCGCCGAGCGACACGAGCGCGGACGCCTGCCACGCGCCGAGCCGCGCGCTCGACCACTTGAGCGCATGGTTCAGGCGTGCGCTGGCGTCGGCATTGTCGACGTCGCCGGGCGTCGAAAACGTCTGGCCGAGATAGCCGTCGCCCTGCAGCGGCTGCACGAGATCGGTAAGCGGGTCGTACAGCCGTCCGGCGACGACCGTATGTCCGCCCGGCGTGCGCAGCCCTGCATGACTCTGGCGACCGAACAGCCTGCCGCCTTGGTTCAGGCGGCCGTTGACCGCGTTGAACCCGTTCTCGAGCTGAAACAGCGCGGCCGCGCCGCCGCCGAGCGGCTCGACGCCCTTGATGCCGACCCGCGAACCGGACAGGCTGCCGCTCTGCAGTTCGACCGGGCTACCCGAGTGATCGCCGTTGCGCGTGTACACGATGCTCGCGTCGACGATGCCGTAAAGCACGACCGACGATGCGCGCGCGTCGTCTACAGCGAGCAGCGCAAGCGCAAGGCTCGCCGGCATCGCGGCACGCGGCCGCTTCGTCCGGCTCACAGGTACTTCAGCCATCCGACCTCCTTGCGGCGTTGCTTGAGCCGCGCAAACCACGCTGCCGGCCAGTACAGCGGCACGATCAGCAGCGCCGATGCGAGCCACACACCCCACAGCGCATCGAAGCCGAAGTAGTTGCCCTGGTTCGCGCCGAACGTTGCGAGCGCAACGAGGTAGAGCGCCTTCAGCACGTACAGATGCAGCAGATAGAAGAACATCGGCGCGCCGCCGAGCGTGGCAAGCCGCTGCGCGACGGCGCACCGGTCGCGGCGCTCGAATGCCGCGAGCAGCAGCAGCGTCGCGCCCAGCGTCGGCAGCAGGAACATCAACGACGGCGGATACTTCGTCGCGGCAAGGAAACTCATCGTCGTGCGCAGCGCATCGCCGGTCGCGATCCACGGCTTGTCGCCATAGACGTTCAGCCCGCGCAGCGCGACATACGCGACGACGAGCGCGACGCCGACCATCGCGAGACGCCGCATGCGCACGCCCGGCGCCACGCCGCGCGCGAACCACGGGCCGGCCGCGTAGCCGAGCAGGATCACGCCGATCCATGGCAGGACCGGATAGCTTGTGCGCGCCCTCACGCCGTCCCACAGATCGATGAACGCGCGCTGATGCAGGATCGCCCACGGGACGAACCCTGCCGAATCGGGCTCGAGCCGGATGCCGTCGAGCAGGTTGTGTCCGGCGACGATCGCGACGCCGAGCGCGAACTGCACGCCGCGCGGCAAGCGCAACAGCGCCGCCAGCGCGAGCATCGACAGGCCGATCGCCCAGATGACCTGCAGCCACAGCGTCGACGGCGGAAATTCGGCGGTCCACGCGAACGAGACGAACGTCACCTCGAGGAAAATCAGGAACGCGCCGCGTTTGACGAGAAACGAGGCGGTGTCGGCAACCGGCCGATCGCGACCGTACAGCCAGGCGGACAAACCGGTCAGGAACACGAACGCGGGCGCGCACAGCTGGCTCGTCAATCGCGTGAAGAACAACGCGGGATCGACGGTCAGCGCGTCCATCGGATCCGACACCTGCCGATGCAGGAAGAAGGTTTCGCGAACGTGATCGACGAGCATCAGCAGCATCACGAGGCCGCGCAGCGCATCGATCGCGATCAGGCGAGCGCCGGCAGTCGTTGGAACAGCGGGAAGGGAACGGATAGGCATCGGACAGGGTGTCGGGCGGGCGAAATCTGGGCGCCGCTCGATCGACGGGCGCTCCGCGGTGAACCGGTGCGCGGCCCGCATCGAGCGAGCTGCGCGGCCCGATATGATATAACGTTTCATTACGATTTGTAATAAAACCGAGCAGAGGCGGCCGACGCAAACCCGTCGCGGCGCACATCGGCGCCGGGCGTGGCCGCGCCGCCGAGAGAGAAACAAATTCCCTAAATACCCATCTTCAAAGATTCATTTTCCACATCTACGCCGTTGCACGCCTCATTTTGGAGCCATTTTCCACTGCGCGCGCCGTATCATTTTCGCCGTTCCGACGCGCAAGAGAAAACCATGAGCGACAGCACCCCGTTCCATTACCTCGACTACGCCGCCACCACGCCCGCGGATCCCCGCGTCATTGAAGCGATGACCACCTGCCTCGGCTTCGACGGCATCTTCGGCAATCCCGCCTCCAGTTCGCACAACGCAGGCCGCCTCGCACGACAGAAAGTCGAGCACGCACGCGAACAGGTCGCCGCGCTGATCGGCGCACACGCAGACGAAATCGTCTGGACGTCGGGCGCCACCGAATCGAACAACCTCGCGCTGAAGGGTTACGCGGACGCCGCGACGGAGCGGCGCCATCTGATCACGAGCCGCATCGAGCACAAGGCGATCCTCGACACGATGGCGAACCTGTCGAAGCGCGGGATGACGGTCACCTGGCTGTCGCCCACGGCGGACGGCGAAATCACGGCCGACGCCGTAGCGGCGGCGATCGGCCCCGATACCGGTCTCGTCTCGCTGATGCTCGTGAACAACGAGCTCGGCACGCTGACCGACGTCGGCGCGATCGCGTGCATCGTCCACGCGGCGGGCGCGCTGCTGCACGTCGATGCCGCGCAGGCGCTCGGCAAGACGCCGATCGACGTGCACGCGCTCGGCATCGACATGATGTCGATGTCCGCACACAAGGTTTACGGTCCCAAGGGCATCGGCGCGCTGTACGTGCGCCGCGACATCGCCGAGCGGATCGCGCCGCAGATACATGGCGGCGGCCACGAGCGCGGGCTGCGCTCGGGCACGCTCGCGACGCATCAGATCGTCGGCATGGGCGTCGCCTGCGAACTCGCGGCAGCAAAGCTCGACAGCGAAGCCGCGCGCATTGCGGCGCTCGCCACGCGCCTGAAGGATGCCGTGCTCGCACTCGGCGACGTCACGCACAACGCGGCCGCCGCCGCGCGCATTCCGCACACGCTGAGCCTGACGGTCGACGCACCGGGCTTCTTGCCGTTCATGCTGGGCGACACGCTGGCGGTATCGTCGACGTCCGCATGCAATTCGACGAGCGGTGCACCTTCGCATGTGCTGACCGCGATCGGCCTCGATGCGAGCGCCGCGAGCCGCACCCTGCGCGTCAGCCTGGGCCGCTTCACGACCGAGCAGGACATCGACGCCGCGATCGCGTGCTTCCGGCGCGCGATCGAACAGTGCCGCGCCGCCGCATCGAGCGGCTTCGCGGCGTCGCGCCAGATCACGCCGGCCGAGCTGCGCGCGATCCGCGACGCCGGCTATCGCGCCGTCATCTGCAACCGGCCGGACGGCGAAGACGCCGATCAGCCCGCGTTCGAGGAAATCGCGGCAGCGGCACGGGAACTGGGACTCGATGCACGCTATCTGCCGGTACGTCGCGACGAAATCGGCGACGCGGATGTCGAAGCGTTCGCCGCACTCGTCGACGCGCTGCCGAAACCGGTGCTCGCGTATTGCCGAAGCGGCAGCCGCGCCGGGATGCTCTGGCATCGACTGACGATGCGCCGCGCCGCGTAATCGCACACATTCAGCACGTCGCGCGCATCCCGCATGCGCCGCGCGCGTCGCCGCGGCGCTCCCACGCAGCGCGTGTCGCGAACGGCCGCCGTGGTCGCGCGGCACGCTGATCGAATGGCGACCGGACGCATCCGGTCGCCGCCATCGCTACCTCACTCCTGCTGCTCCTGTTGCTGCTGCAGTTGCCGCTGCTGCAGATACTGCCGCACGTCGCTCATCGTCACGCGCCCGGTGTGCTTCGCATCGATCTCGTCGAAGTGCTTGGCGATATAGCCGAGACCGCTGCTCTGCGCCTGCGCCTTCGTCACGGCCGCGCCGTTGCTCAGCACGGTATTGCCGCCGAGCCGTGCATCGACGCGCCGCTGCGCCTGCTGCTGCAGCGTCGTGCCGGTCGACGGCAAGACCGGCGCCACGCGGTGCGAAGGAAAGAACGGGCCGTCGACGCCGCGCGCGCCGTGCGGCAGCTTCACCGGCGCGACGGGCTGCGGCGGCAGCGCGTGCGCGCTGCCGATCGTGGCGGCGACGACGATCAACGGAGACATACGCCGCATCAATTGGATTAGGGACATGATCGCTCGCATTCAAGGGATGAACAGGGATTCCTGCGGATCGCCTGCCACGCAGGCGTCCGTCGCTCACAAAGCCGCCGCGACCGCCGTCGCCGCGCCCGATCCCGGCGTGCTGCCGGTCGGCGTGCCGGCCGGGCTCTGGTCGGGCCACGGCGGCGGCAGCATGCGCAACGTCAGCGCGGTCGGAATCCGGCTGCCCTGATAGAAGCGCTTCAGGTCCCGCTTCATCTGCGGACGTGCTACGTCGTCCAGATAAATCATATGCCCGCCCTGGAAGAAGTTCACCTGCAGCTTCGGGTTCAGGCCCTTCACCGTCTGCAGCCGCGCGAGCTCCTTCTCGGTGCTGAAGAACGGCGTCGCGAGATCGTGGTAACCGTTCTCCGCGAGCACCTGCAGCTGCGGATTGAGCTGCAGCGCGCCGAGCAGATCGGGGATCGTATCGGGCATCGGCTGGCCGTCGTGCGAGAAGTCCCACACTTCGATGATGCTGTCGTTCAGCGGTACGTAAGTCGCGTTCGGCGCGCTGTAGCCGAGATAGTCGGGCAACTGCGTCGCGAGCGCATTCGTGAACGGCTGCGAAATCAGGATGTCGGACGGATCGCCGTCGGTCTGCAAACGCGGATCCGAATTCGGCAGCGAGACGCGTCCGTCATACCGGCCGATCGTCGTGCCCGGCAGCAGGCTCGTGCCGAACGGGTTCGCGTTGAAGTAGCCGCGCAGCGCCTGCTGCGTGAGGCCGGACGGCAACGACCACAGCCGCAGCGTCGCATCGCTCGGGAACACCGGCGTGCCGAGCGCATCGGGGATCCCGAGCTGGCTCAGCACCCACGACTGCGAATACTTCTGCAGCTGCTGGTAGATGAGCGTCGTGAACAGTTCGGTCTGCAGCGCATACAGCCCCTGGTTCACCGGCGCCGGCGACACCTGGTTGAAGTACGCCGCTACCGCCGCATAGCCGGGCAGATAGCCGGCCACGGTGTCGGTGTCGAGCAGCAGCCCTTCGGTCGACTGCGTGATCGCAACCGCTTCGATCGCATCGGCGAAGTAGTTGAGGATCGACGACTGCAGCACGATGCCCGTCAGATGCACGCCGGCCGATTCGAGCGCCAGCGCGAGCATGTCGGTGCGCGGCGTGCCGTACGATTCGCCGTACAGATAGATCGGCGAGCTGCTGCGATTGTTGACGGCCAGATAGCGCTGGATGAAGTCGCGCATGATGTTGACGTCGGCGTCCGAACTCCAGAACTTCTGGTTCGTGTTCGGTAGCACCGCTTCCGACAGGCCCGTGCCCGGCGGATCGATGAACACGAGATCCGTCGTGTCGATCAGGCTCTCCTGATTGTCGACGAGCGGATAGTTCGGCCAGTTCGTGCCGAACAGCGGATCGGGCGTCGCAACGCGCGTCGGCGCGAACGAGCCGAGGCGCAGCCAGATCGACGACGAGCCGGGGCCGCCGTTGTACACGAACGTGACGGGCCGCGGCTTGCCGTTCGTGCTCGGCGCGGTATAGGCGACGTACGACATCGACGCTTCCGGATTGCCCTGCGCGTCGGCCGCCGTGAGGTGACCGGTGGTCGTCGTGTAGTTGACGGTCGTGCCGCCGGACTTCCACGTGTAATGCATGACGGCCGCCTTCTCCGCCACTTGCGTCGGGTCGAGCCCGTCCGTCGCATTCATCGAATACGCGACCGGATCGACATAAGGCTGGTTCGCGGACGGCGTCGCGCCGTCGGCCGCCTGCTGCGCGCTCGCCTGTCGGCTCGTCGTCGCCTGCGCGAGGCTCGACACGCCGACGGACGACGAATCGTCGCCGCCGCAGCCCGCGAGCACGAGTGTCACGATGGTCAGCACACCTAGCCCGGCCAACCGGCCGCGACGGCCGATGCGGTTGCCGGTACAGCTCCTGTCTGGTTTCATCTCTGTCCTTGGTGTTGGGTGAAATACCGCTTCACAAAGGGCCGCCTGCGCCGGCGACACGCGCGCGCATACCCGCCACGCGCGTGCACATCGGCATACGGCGGTTGGGTTCGACTGCTTCAAGAGACTGAACGTGATACAGACACAGCGACTGCTGGCGTGATCGATACTGGAACGCCCCCTGCCGTGATGACTTCCTTTTATTACCGAAATTTACGACAACACAAAAATAGGCGGTGCTGCGCTGCGTTGTCAAAGATCATTCGGATATTAAGGACATCGCGATAATGCGCATCCGGATCAGTTGCCGAATGCGGGCGCACGTAGCGATTGTTCGGGAATAACACGGGTTTTTCGTCGCTTGAACGCGATTCTTTCTCTTTAACGATCCAACGCCACTGCGACAGCACGGAAAGCCGTTTCAGCGCGAGTGAAAGCATTCAGATCGCTATATTATTTCTTTCATTTAAATTTCGATAATCGGCTAATTGACGCGTTTCGCGCGTATCCGATTGTTTGATACGCACGATTGATTCGCGCGAATGAATCTCGCCGTGCGCTTTTGTCCGTGCCGGAAAGAAAATACCGATTCTTTTAATTCGTTTCGTAATGGCCGGCATTATTTACACGATCGGCCGCGCGCGCATACCGCCGCGAAAACGACAACGGGCGGCCGCGCCGCCCGTCGTCTGCCGCGAACGCGTCGCCGCGCGGCTATCGGCCGCCGCCCGGCAGCGCGATGTCGATCAGCACCGGATCGTGATCCGACGAGCGATACGCATCCGGCGCGTAGTACGTCTGCTGCTGCTCGGCCGACTTGTACGCGAGCGTGTACTGCAGCGCGACGGGCTCGTCCGCGTTGATGTGCCATTCGTGCACGGCCTTCACGTGCGACGCGAGCGGCAGCGATGCAAGCGCATGGTCGAGATAGCCGGCTTCGCCGTTGTACATGTAGCTGTACGCGTTCGCACCGATCCAGCGCGACACGAGGTTGCGATAGCCGCGCGATTCGAGCAGGCGGATCGGATCCTCGTACGTGTAGCTGTTGAAGTCGCCGATCAGCAGCACGCCCTGGCCGGCGACGCCGGTCGGCGTACCGGCCAGCCAGTCGGCGAGCTTCGCGGCCGCGCGCGTGCGCGTCGGGTTCCAGCAACCCTGGCCGTCGCCCTGGTCGAGATCGTCGCTGGTCGCGTCCGGGCAGTTCTTCGATTTCAGATGATTGACGACGATCGTCAGCGCCTGCTTGCCGCCGATGCGCCGGAACGATTGCGCGAGCGGCTGGCGATTCTTGTCGTCGATCGCGAGAGTCGCCGCGCGGCCGACCGGCTCGACCTTGCGGCTGTCGTAGATCATCGCGACCGCGATCGCGTCGCCGCCGAGCCGCGACGTGCCCGGATCGACGACACGCCACGCGCCGCCGAGCTTCGCCGCGAGCTGGCGCACCGCGCTCAGTTCGCCGTAGCCGTTGTTCTGAATCTCCATCAGGCCGATCACGTCCGCATCGAGCGCCTTCAGCGCGCTGACGATCTTCGCTTCCTGGCGCTGGAATTCCTGATAGGTCTTCGCGCCGCGATTGTTCGGATCGTCGAAGCCGCCGCCGAGACCGTTGCCGTTGAAATAGTTGAGCACGTTGAACGACGCGACACGCAGGTTCGCATGCGGATCGCGCGCCGGTGCGTTCGTGCGCGCGTTCGCGCGCGCATCGAACGTCGGCGCGGCGGCACCCGGCACCGGCTGCACGCGCCAGGCGCCGTAACGCACTTCGAGCACGCCCTGCACGTCGCGCACCGTGTAGCCCGTGCGCAGCGTGTTCGCCGCCGACAGTTGCGGCGCCGGATACGGCACGCTCGCCGGGTTCTGCTTGTTCGATCCGTCGTCGAGAATCAGCCGGTTGCGCGCGTTCGCGTCGATCTGCGTCTGCGCCTGCGACGGCGGCACGGCGCTCGTCGGCGTGCGCAGCCGGCCGTTGCTGAGCAGCACGCTGCCGTAGCGGCCGAGCTCGTAGTTGTCGGTGACGGTCAGCGTCTGCGGCAGGCGCACGAGCATTCCTTCATACGCGGCGAACGCGTTCGGGCTCTCGACCGGCAGCGTCAGCGTCGCCGGCGTGATCGTCTGACCGTTCGCGCAGACGGCGATCGCGCCCGACAGCGTGAGCTGCGTCTGCCCGTACTTCTCCTCGACCTTGCCCGTCACATGGACGAGATCGCCGGCCTTCGCACGCGCTTTCGGCGCATAGACGAACAGCCCTTCGGACACACCCGGCTGATTGCGTCGCTGCGGGTCGGCCTGCTGCACGAAGAAGCCGCCGAAGCCGTCCGTGCCGCCGAAATCGGCCGTGACGACGGCCTCGATCGACACGTTCTGGCCGGCGAGCGGCGACGGCGCGCCGGGCCCCTGGATGTCGGCGATCGGCGTCGCGCTGCCGCCGCAGTTCGCACTGACGGGCGCGGCGGTGACGGCGAGCGCCGGCGCGGCGAGCGCGGGCAACAGCAGCAGCGGGACAAACAGGCGAAGAGTCGAGCGCATCACGGGATCCCGGTTGTAAAGGATCGCGAAAGCTTAGCGTCGATCGATGACAGTTTTCGGTAACCGGCCGACAGGCCGATGTAATTCGGCCGCGCATTCCCACATGTTGAGCACGCAACGTCCCATCAATCGGGATGCATGCCCAAATGTTGACGCACGTCGCGCCGCGGCTCTAACGTTCGGCCGAATGTCATCGAATGCGGCCGCGCCGGAACCCGCGCGCCGGCCCGCACGGCACACAGGAGACAACCGTGACCCAATCCGCGTCGCGCACGCACGCCAGTCAACCGGAGCGGCCGCCGCACGCGCACGCCGCCCCCGCCCTGCCCACCGAATCCGCATCGCGCGCCACGGACGCGACGCCGTCGCGCAAGCGGCTGCTGATCCTCGTGCTGCTGTTCGTCACGGTCGTGATCAATTATCTCGACCGCAGCAATCTGTCGATCGCCGCGCCCGAGCTGTTTCGCGAACTGAACATCGATCCCGTGCACGCGGGGCTCGTGTTTTCCGCATTCGGCTGGACCTATGCGCTGATGCAGATTCCCGGCGGATGGCTCGTCGACAAGGTGTCGCCGCGCGTGCTGTATGCCGGCGCGCTCGCGCTGTGGTCGGCCGCGACGCTGCTGCTCGGCTTCGCCGGTTCGTTCGTCGGCGTGATCGTGCTGCGGCTCGCGGTCGGCGCGCTCGAAGCGCCCGCGTATCCGATCAACAATCGCGTCGTCACGACGTGGTTTCCGACGCGCGAACGCGCGAGCGCGATCGGCGGCTATACGTCGGGCCAGTTCGTCGGCCTCGCGTTTCTGACGCCGGTGCTCGCGTGGCTGCAGGTGCATCTCGGCTGGCACATGGTATTCGTCGCGACGGGCCTCGCCGGCATCGTCTGGGCGGCGATCTGGTACGCGGTGTATCGCGAGCCGCGCGCGTTTCGCGGCGTCAATGCTGCCGAAATCGCGCTGATCCGCGACGGCGGCGGCCTCGTCGATCTCGAGGATCGCGTCGCCGCTCGCCGCGAACGCGCGCCGTCGACGTGGCGCGATCTCGGGATCGTGCTCGGCCGGCGCAAGCTGTGGGGCATCTATCTCGGTCAGTTCGCGCTGAACTCGACGCTGTGGTTCTTCCTCACCTGGTTCCCGACCTACCTCGTCAAATATCGCGGGATGGACTTCATCAAGTCGGGCTTTCTCGCGTCGCTGCCGTTTCTCGCCGCATTCGTCGGCGTGCTGTGCTCGGGGCTGCTGTCGGACTGGCTGATGCGCCGCGGCGCATCGCAAGGCTTCGCGCGCAAGCTGCCGATCATCTCCGGGCTGCTGATCTCGACGTGCATCATCGGCGCGAACTACGTCACGTCGACGGGCTGGGTGATCGCGTTCATGACGCTCGCGTTCTTCGGCAACGGCTTCGCGTCGATCACGTGGTCGCTCGTGTCGGGGCTCGCGCCCGCGCGGCTGCTCGGCCTGACGGGCGGCATGTTCAACCTGATCGGCAACCTGTCGGCGATCGCGACGCCGATCGTGATCGGGCTGCTCGTCGACGGCGCGGACTTCTCGCGCGCGATCACCTACATCGCGGCGATGGCGCTCGCCGGCAGCCTGTCGTACGGCCTGCTCGTGGGCAAGGTCGAGCGCATCGACGCATGAGCGCGGCCGTCAGGCCGTCACGCGGCGAGCGCGACGGCCTTGATGTCGAACGCGCGCAGCAGATCGTCGCAGAACGCGTCGACGATCGGCTTCTCCGACGTGCTGCGCTTCATCGCGAGATGCATCGGCACGTCGAAGCTGAACGTCGCGCGTCCGACCGCCTTCACGAGCCCGCGCTGCTCGAACGGCTCCGCGTAGTGCGCGGGCAGATAGCCGAGATGGCCGCCCGACAGGATCAGGATCGTCGCGGCCTCGATGCTGTCCGCGCTCGCCGTCACGCGACGCTCGGGCAGCGGATACTGTTCCTCCGGCACCGGATAGGTGCGCCACACCCAGTCGTGCGCCTGCAGATCGTCGGCCGTCACCGCGCGCGACGCATGAAACAGCGGATGCCCGCGCCCGCAGTAGATCACCTGCTGCTCGGTAAACAGCGGCGTATAGACGAGCCCCGGCACGCGATGCCAGAAATAGCCGATCGCGAGATCGAGCTGGTTGTTCACGAGGCTTTCCTCGAGCTCCTGCGGCGACGCGACCTTCATCGAGAACGTGACGGCCTGGTCGCGCTTGCGGAACGCGCCGATCGCTTCGGCAAGACGCGCGTTCTCGACGAGCGGCGCCTGGCCGATCAAGCCGATCGACAGCGTGCCGACGAGCTTGCGATCGATGTCGCGCACGCGCGCGACGAATTCGGACGTCGCGGCGACGAGCGTGCGCGCCGTCGCCGCGAAGCGCTCGCCTTTCGACGTGAGCCGAAAGCCGCCGCGCCCGCGATCGCATAGCTTGAAACCGACGCGCGCTTCCAGCGCGGACAGCTGCGTACTGATGGTCGACTGGCGCACGCCGAGCGACGCTTCGGCCGCCGTGATGCCGCGCGCGTCGACGACGGCCAGAAAGACCCGGATGAGCCGGAGATCGAGATCGGTGGTATTCGAGAACATGCTGGAGCCTGCTTACAGAGAGAGCACGCATGCGTTGCCATGAGAACGGCCGCGCTCCGCCGCGCCTGTTCGTTACATCGGAAAGCCCATCGCCTTGATGCCGTTGATCCACGCGCGCTTCCATCCGCCTTCGGCATCCGCGCCGTCGAACGCATGGAACGTGATCTTCGCGGCGATCCAGCGCATCGGCTCGGGCGGAATGTAGCTCGGGCTCCGGTTCGCGATGTCGAGCTTGCGCTCGGGGCTGTCGCGATCGAACAGGATGTTCAGCCCCATGAACGCGCCGAACCGGCTCGCCGCGACGCCGAAGCCCGTATAGCCGGCAACGAACACCGCCTTGCCGCCGAGATAGCGCTTCGCGAACACCGAGCCGCGCGAGCAGTAGTCGATCGGGCCGCCCCACGCATGCGAGAAGCGCACGTCGCTCAGCTGCGGGAAGGTCCGGTAGAACGCCTGCGCGAGCCGGTAGTAGGTTTCGCGCCGACCGTCCTGCTGCGGATTCGGATCGCCGTCGAAGTGATAGCTGACGAGCCCGCCGAAGATGATGCTGTTGTGCTTCGTCAGCCGGAAATAGTTGAGCTGCGTGCGCGTGTCGTAGACGCCCTGCCGGTTCTTCCAGCCGATCCGCGCGAGCTGCTCGTCGGTCAGCGGCTCGGTCGCGAGCACGTGATCGCGCACCTGCATCACGCGGCGATTGATGTCGGCGATCCCGACCTTCGCCGTGCCGCTGCCGAACACGACGCGCGGCGCACGTACGCTGCCGTTCGGCGTCTTCACGTACACGGTGCTGCCTTCGTCGGTCACGGCCGTCAGCGGCGTGTGCTCGTACAGCTTCACGCCGAGCGACAGCGCCGCGCGCTTGAGCCCCCACGCGAGCTTTGCCGGATGCACGATCCCGCTGCGATTGCGCGACCAGAGCGCGCCCGCGAACAGCGGCGAGTTCAGTTGTTCGAGCGTCTCGTCGCGATCGAGCAGCACGACGTCGTGGCCGTAGGCGCGATGCAGCTCGTAGTCGCCCCGCAGATGCGCGACGTGATCCGGATCGACCGCGACCGTCATCTCGCCGTTCCATTCGACGTCGGCGTCGATGTCGTAGCGCTTCAGCGTTTCCTCGAAGCCGTCGAGGTTGCGATGGCCGAACGCCTCGAGCTGCGCGATGTCGTTCGGGAACACGCGTACCGCATTCGGCAGCCCGTGCATCACCGACGTCGAGATGATCCCGCCCGCGCGCCCCGACGCGCCGTGCGCGACCTTGCCGGCCTCGATCAGCACGACGTTCAGATGCGGCATCTGCTCCTTCGCCTGCACGGCCGACCACAGCCCCGTAAAACCGCCGCCGACGATCAGCAGATCGGCCGTCACGTCGCCCGACAACGCGGGCTCGGCCGCCGGCGCGGCCGGGTTGTCGAGCCAGTACGGAGAGAGCTTCGTGTGCTCGAGCGCCTGTTCGACGCTCAGTGCGGCCGGCGCGCCGCGCCTCGCGTGCGGCGGTTCCGGCACGGTGCGTTTTGCTTCGTTGACTTCCATTTCCATGATTCCAGCGCTCCCGCGCGATTGCGCCCGTGTCGTCCCGCACGCGGTGCGCGCGTGCCGCTGCCGCCTTGGGCGCGCGACCGGCTTCGCAGCGCGGACGATCGAAAATGCACCGGCCGCCGCGCGCGCGTCACACGGACGACGGCCACGCGGCAACCGCTGCGGACATCACGACTTCTCGAGCAGCACGTAGAACTTCTTCGCGTCCTCGAGCGTCTCCCAGCGGCCCGCGAAGCCGGCCGGCAGCAGATAGCCTTCGCCCGGCGCGAACTCCTTGCGGTTGCCTTCGACGTCGGTCAGCGCGATGCGTCCTTCGACGAGCCATACGGCCTCGTCCGCGGCGGTTTCGGGAAAGTCGACCGCGCCGACCTTCCCTTCCCACCAGCCGACGATGTAGTTGCCGCTCTTGCCTTCGGCCGCACGCCAGTCGCTTTCGTCCATCCCGAAGTCGAGCTTCGTGAATTCGCCTACGCCAGCGCCGAGCGGCAGAATGTCCTTGATCAGTTTGGTCATCTGAATCTTTCGTCTCTCGTTTGAAAAAGCAGAGACGAAGTTACCGATTTACACTGCGCCGGTATGCCCCCCTGCAGGGGGGACAAACCGCGTTTTGCGGCGCGCACGTCGATCGCGCGCGCCGGTATTTCCCCTTACTGACGTTTCGCGCGGCGGACGCTAAAATCCGCGCGCTTTTTCCGCAGGCTTTTCATCGGGGGACCGCATGCTGCTGAACGTGAACCCCTTCCACCGCGACAACGACCGCTTCAACGTGTCGTTCAAGGCGCTCGGCGAGCTGATCGAAACGGTCGGCACGCCGCATTTCGTGCCGCGTCTCACGCAATTGCTGAACGAAGTGGTGCCGCTCGACGTGCTGCACGTCGAACGCTCGCGCGTCGACGGCGCGATGCCGACCGGCTATCGCTGCGAATGGATCGGCAGCAGCGGGATCGGCACCGCGAGTGCCGAAATCTCCGACGTGATGACGCTCTACTACGAGCGCTTTCTCGACAGCGATCCGCTCTTCGCGGGGCTGCGCGGCAAGACCGGCACGATGCTCGTCGTGCGCGACATCGCGGCGATTCCGCCCGGCGAATTCCGGCAGCGGCTGTTCGACGACGTGCGGATCGGCCACGAATGCGTGCTCGCGCGCGGCACGCGCTACGCGCAGCATTCGATCGCGCTCGAGCGCGGCCGCGACCGGCCGCCGTTTACGCTCGCCGAGATGAACCGCTTTCGCAGCATCAGCGACGTGCTGTTTCCGCTGCTCGAACTGCATGCGTCGACCACCGCCGCGCGGCGCGTCGCGCATCCGGCGCCCGACGTGCATCCGCTCGCGCAGTTCGATGCGCGCATCGCGGCCGACGGCGTGAAGCTGTCGAAGCGCGAATACGAAACCTGCAAGCATCTGCTGTCGGGCAAGACCGTGCCCGAGACGGCCGAGATCCTCGGCGTGCGCGTCGCGTCGGCCGAGTCGTACGTGAAGCGCGCGTTCGCGAAGCTCGGCGTGCGCACGAAGCGCGAGCTCGTCGCGTGGGGCGCAGCCGCGCCGCTGCCGACCGCTGCGCGCGGCGACGCGCACGATGCCGCGCCGGGTGACGACGCAGCGCCGAGCGCCGCCGCGGACTGACGCACGGCCGCGTTGCGCGCACTCGATGCGGCGGCGCTTGTTGCATCGAATGTCGTCGATGTGAACGTTGCGACTTCAAAATCTTCGCGCCTGCGTTCTCCTCTACCATCGGCCGATCGCTTTCGATCGCACAGAGGAGACGCCCCATGCACCGCGAACTGAACCAACCGATGGGCGGCAACGAGATGCCGCGCTTTGGCGGCATCGCCACGATGATGCGCCTGCCGCAGGCCGCCACGACCGACGGCCTCGACGCATGCTTCGTCGGCGTGCCGCTCGACCTCGGCACGTCGAACCGCTCGGGGTCGCGCTTCGGCCCGCGCCAGATCCGCGCCGAATCGGTGCTGCTGCGCCCCTACAACATGGCCACGCGCGCCGCGCCGTTCGATTCGCTGCAAGTCGCCGACATCGGCGACGTCGCGACGAACCCGTACGACCTGAAGGATTCGGTGCGCCGCATCGAGGAGGCGTACGACCGGATCGTCGCGAACGGCTGCCGCCCGATCACGCTCGGCGGCGATCACACGATCGCCTGGCCGATCCTGCGCGCGCTGCACCGGAAGTACGGCAAGGTCGCCGTCGTGCATGTCGATGCGCACGCGGACGTCAACGATACGATGTTCGGCGAAAAGATCGCGCACGGCACGCCGTTTCGCCGCGCGGTCGAAGACGGGCTGCTGCAATGCGACAAGGTCACGCAGATCGGGCTGCGCGGCACCGGCTATCACGCCGACGATTTCGACTGGTGCCGCGAGCAGGGCTTCACCGTCGTGCAGGCCGAAGCATGCTGGAACCAATCGCTCGCACCGCTGATGGCGCAGGTGCGCGAGCGCGTCGGCGACACGCCCGTTTATCTGAGCTTCGACATCGACGGCCTCGATCCGTCGTTCGCACCCGGCACCGGCACACCGGAGATCGGCGGGCTGTCCGTCCAGCAGGGCCTCGAAATCGTGCGCGGGATGAAGGGCTTGAACATCGTCGGCGCCGATCTCGTCGAAGTGTCGCCGCCGTACGATCCGGCCGGCACCACGGCGCTCGTCGGCGCAAACCTCGCGTTCGAGATGCTGTGCGTGATGCCCGGCGTCGCGTACCGCTGACCCGAAACCGAACACCGACCGACAGGATCAACCTCATGTCCACCGTTGAACGCTCCCCTTCCGCCGCGACGCTCGTGCTGCCCGCGGCGCAGATCGCCGGCCGTGCGGTTCGCACGCATTCCGACACGGTCGGCGCGCCGATCTTCAACGCGTCGACCGGCGCGACGATCGGCTGGCAGGAATTCGCGACGGCCGCGCACGTCGACGACGCGGTATGCGCCGCGCGCGACGCGTTCGCGGGCTGGCGCGATACGCCGCCCGCCGAGCGCGGCCGGCTGCTCGCGGCGATCGCCGAACGCGTCGAAGCCGAACGCGCGCGGCTCGCGGCGTTGCAAATGCAGGTCAGCGGCAAGCCGCCGTTCGAAGCGGACGCCGATGTCGGCGACGTCGCCGCCACGTTCGCGTACTACGCGTCGCTGTGCGCGGACCCGGCGACGTTCGCGGCCGACGCCGTTGCACTGCCCAACGCGTCGTTCGCCGCCGAGCGCTTTCACGACGCGGTCGGCGTCGCCGCGCTGATCGTCCCGTGGAACTTCCCGATGGTGACGACCGCGTGGAAGCTCGCGCCCGCGCTCGCGGCCGGCTGCACGGTCGTGCTGAAGCCGTCCGAGCTGACCTCGCCGGCCGAGCATGCGCTGCTCGAGATCGTCGCCGCGGCCGGCGTGCCGGCCGGTGTCGTCAACGTCGTGAACGGCGGCGCCGACGTCGGCGCGGCGCTGACCGCGCATCCGCAGATCGACAAGATTTCGTTTACGGGCAGCACCGCGGCCGGCCGTCATGTCATGCGCGCCGCGGCCGCCGATATGAAACGCGTGACGCTCGAGCTCGGCGGCAAGTCCGCCCTGATCGTGCGCGACGATGCCGATCTCGAACTCGCGGTGTCGCTCGCCGTCGCCGGTGCGTTCACGAACGCCGGGCAGATGTGTTCGGCCACCGCGCGCATCCTCGTGCACGACAGCGTGTATCGCCGCTTCATGGCCGCGTTCGAGACGGCCGTGCGCGCGCTCGTCGTCGCGCCGCCGGATGTCGCCGATGTCGCGATGGGGCCGCTGATTTCGGCCGCGCAGCGCGCCCGTGTGGAAGCGATGCTGCAACAGGGCATCGACACCGGCGCACGCGTCGCCTTCAGCGGACGCGTGGCCGATACGGGCCGCGACGGCTATTTCATGGCGCCCGTCGTGATGGCCGAGCCGGCTGCGGACAACGTCCTGTGGACCGACGAAGTGTTCGGCCCGGTCGCGTGCGTGAAATCGTTCCGCACCGACGACGAGGCCATCGCGCTCGCGAACGACACGCGCTATGGGCTCGTCGCGACCGTCGTGACGCGCGACGCGGCGGCCGCGCGGCAGTTTCAGGCACGCGTGCGCGCAGGGCTCGTGTGGATCAACGCGCCGCAGCTCATCTATCCGCACGTCTGCTGGGGCGGCTTCGGGCTGAGCGGCATCGGACGCGAGCTCGGCGTCGATGGCCTGCGCAGCTATCAGGAACTGCGGCACGTGATGCGCGCGGTCGATTGACGGTGTCGCCGCGCGGCCGCGCACCGGCTTCGTGCCAGCTGTCAGTGCGACGGTACGCTGGCCCGCGCGGGCGACTTGTCGTGCGTCGCATACTTGTCGATCATCGTTGCGCTCGCACGATTGAGGCCCGTGACCGCCACATCGACGCCATGCCGACGGAACTTGTGGACGATGCGGTCGAGCGCGTCGATCGCGGTGATGTCCCAGAAGTGCGCATGCGACAGATCGAGCCGCACCGCACGCACCTGCTCGTGGAAATCGAATGCCGACACGAACGCCTCCGACGACGCGAAGAACACTTGCCCGCGCACCACGTAGCGTCGCTCGCCGGTCGCATCGTCGAGTGACGAGTCGACGGACAACACGCGCGTCACTTTCGATGCGAAGAACAGTGCGCTCAGCAGCACGCCGACGAACACGCCGATCGCGAGATTGGTCGTCGCGACGACGACTGCGACCGTGGCGAGCATCACGCAGGACGAACTTTTCGGATGCGTGCGCAGATTCGCGATCGAGCGCCAGTCGAACGTGCTGATCGATACCATGATCATCACCGCGACGAGCGCGGCCATCGGAATCTGCCTGACCCACGGGCCGAGGAACACGACCAGCACAAGCAGGAACGCGCCGGCGACGAAGGTCGACAGACGCCCGCGCCCGCCGGATTTGATGTTGATCACTGTCTGCCCGATCATCGCACAGCCCGGCATCCCGCCGAGCAGGCCCGCGACGATGTTCGCGATTCCCTGACCGCGGCACTCGCGGTTCTTGTTGCTCGAGGTGTCGGTGAACTCGTCGACGATCGCGGCCGTCATCAGCGACTCGAGCAGTCCGACCACCGCGACCGCGGCCGCGTACGGAAAGACGATTCGCAGCGTATCGAGCGTGAACGGCACCTGCGGTAGCGCGAATGCGGGCAGGCGGTCCGGAAACGCGCCCATGTCGCCGACGGTCGGCACCTGCAGATGCAGCGCGATCGACGTCGCCGTCAGCACGACGATGCAGACCAGCGGCGACGGTACCGCGCGCGTGATGCGCGGAAACAGATAAATGATGGCAAGGCCGCCCGCCACCATCGCATACACGTAAGGCGGCACGTGGTGCAGTTGCGGCAGTTGCGCGAGAAAGATCAGGATCGCGAGCGCGTTGACGAAGCCGGTCATGACGGAACGCGACACGAAGCGCATCAGCGCGCCGAGCCCGAGCAGGCCGGCGCCGATCTGCAGCGCGCCGGCGAGGATGCCGGTCGCGAGCACGTACTGAACGCCGTGCGACTTGACGAGCGAAGCGATGACGAGTGCGACGGCGCCCGTCGCGGCGGAAATCATGCCGGGGCGCCCGCCCGCGATCGCGGTAACCACCGCAATGCTGAATGCAGCATAAAGGCCGACCTGTGGATCGACGCCCGCGATGATCGAGAACGCGAGCGCTTCGGGGATGAGTGCGAGAGCGACGACGGCGCCGGCCAGAATGTCGGCACGTACGTTCGAAAACCATTCGTCGCGCAAGGAACGAGTCTGCATGATGACTGAAAGCGCAAATGAAAAGGACGGGGCGACCGCGGAGCGGTTCGCACGTTCGACGCCCACGGCGACGCACAAGTCGCCATATCGACCGGGCGCGCAAGCGCGTGGCCGATGCACGTCGAAAGTCGGATGGGCGCACGCGCGGCGAACGATACCGGGCCGCTGCGCGCAGTGGATCCGCGAACCCCCTGTCGGTCAGGCTGAATGTGACGATGGGCAGTTCGCGATGCGCTACATAGGTGTCTCGGGAAGGCGATGAACGGAAGACCGCAGCATTGCGCTGCGGCGCAACATGATACGCAAAGCGGTACGCGGCGTCCAGACGGAGCCCGGCTTTACGCCGATGTGCTGCACCACCGGCGGTCGGCATGTGCACGCCTGACGGGCGTGCCTTCGTTCAGGAGGCGGAAAGGAAGCGCGCGCGGATGCGGGCCCGCACGATATGCGACTGCGAAAAGCAAAGCATCGCCACGCGGACGTCCGTCCTGCGGACGCCCGCGCAGCGTCGCCGTCGCGGTGCGCGCGATGCGTGCTATACGCCGCGCGTCAGTTGTATCCGAGAATCGCGACCGATGCGACGTCGGGCCGATCGACGCTACCGACGAGCGACACCATCGGCTCCTGCAGCACGGCCTGATACGAGGTCACGTGCGCCTCTTCCGGCGCGCCGGCGTGATCGTGCATCGGCTCGTCGAAACCGTCGAAACCGTCGAAGCCGTCGAGCAATTCGGATGGGTTCAGCGAAAAAGTCATCTCCGTTCCTTTGATACGTAGTCGTTTGTTTTAGCTTGCCTGCTTCAATGCGGCGACTCGCACGGCGCCGCCGTCGTGTGCGGCTTCCGCGTGCGCGAGCTGCGCGCGCGTGCGCCGCGTGATGTGGATCACCGCGAACACCACCGGTGCGATCAGCAAGCCTTCGGCGAGCTCGGGATCGACCGGCAGCTTCATCACGTGCAGCGCCTTGAAGGCGGCGGTGGCGAGCGACAGCACGTAGTACGAGATCGCGGCGACCGAGAGCCCTTCCACCGCATGCTGCAAATGCAGCTGATTGCGTGTGGTGCGCTCCATGCCGGCGAGCAGCCGCGTGACGTCCTTCTCCTGCGCGAGATTCACACGCGTGCGCAACAGATCGACCGCACGCGCGATGCGCGCGGCGATCTGTTCGTGACGCGCCCACACGCTGCGGCACGTCTCCATCGCGGGCGCGAAGCGCCGTTCCATGAATTCGGCGATCGTCGGCATGCCTTCGATGCGCTCCTCGCGCAGTTCCTGAATGCGCGCGAGCACGAGCTTCTCGTAAGCGCGCGACGCGCTGAACCGGCCGCCCGCGCCCGACAGCGCTTCGACGCGCACCGCGAGATGCGTGAGCTTCACGAGCAGCGACGCATCGTCGTCGCCGGCGCCGCCCGCATCCATCTGCTGCATCAGCGCGTGCAGCGACGCGTGGATCTCGTCGAGCTCGCCGCTCATCCGGCGCGCGACCGGCAGCGCGAGCAGCGCCATCATCCGGTACGTCTCGATCTCGTATAGCCGCTGCAGCAGCCGGCCGCCCTGCTCCTCGCGGAAATCGTCGTCGACGACGAGAAAGCGCATGAAGCCGTCGTCGCGCACGTGCCAGTCGCAGAACACCTTGCCGCCGCCGAGCACGTTGCTGCCGACGAGCACGGGCCCGTCGATCCAGCGCCGCAGATCGGCGCACACGAGCCGCGCGGCGTCGCCGGACAGCAGCTCCATGCGCACCGCGACGAAGCGGATGCCCGCGAGCCGCGCAAACCACGCGGCCGGAATGCCTTCGATCGCAACATCGTCGAAATAGCCGGTGTCGCGGCGCGGCGCGACGAACGTGAACGTCGAGAACTCGGTGTGGCGCTCCCACTTCAGATACCAGCCGCAGCGCGATTGCGCCGCATGGTGCGTCGCGCCTTCATGCGGCGCGGCCATGCCGGTGTCGCGACACAGCGCGTGCAGCAGCGTTTCGTGCAGATCGGGCTGCCCGTCCGCGTAGACCGCGTAATGGGTGAGCGACACGGCTTCGGCGATCCGCAGAAACGGCCGGGCATGCAATTCGGCGGCCAGTGCGGCGCGCAACGGATGGTCGATCATCGATACACCACGCTTTCCTGTTCAGTGCTGCACGCCGTGCGGCATCGGGACGATACGGCCGGCTTGATTCCACTATGGCAGACACATAGCAACAATAAAAACGCATAATGTTGATCGTTACCTTCAATTTTCCTGATACCGATGAAGATGCTCGATCACGACGTGCTGGCCACCGTCGTCGCCGTCGCGGAGACCGGCAACATGACGCGTGCGGCCGAAGCCGTGAACCGTTCGCAGTCCGCCGTCAGCATGCAGATCAAGAGCCTCGAGGACGCGATCGGCCGCCCGCTGTTCGTGCGCAAGCCGCGCAGCATCGTGCTCACGCGCGAAGGCGAGGTGCTGCTCGGTTTCGCCAGACGAATGCTCGCGCTGCGCGACGAGGCGTGGGCGGCCGTCGTGCGGCCGGAGGTGACCGGCAAGGTCGTGATCGGCGTGCCGGACGACTATGCGTCGTCGCTGTTGCCGTCGGTCTTGAAGAAATTCTCGGCGACTTATCCGAAGGTCGAGATCCAGGTGATCGGGCTGCCGAGCAGCGCGCTCGCGCCGCTGCTGAAGGACGGCACCGTCGATCTCGTGTGCGGCACGCGTGTGAAGGGGCTATCGGGCGATTTCGTGCGCCACGAGCCGATGGCGTGGGCCGCGATGACGAACGGCCCGCGCGTGTGGGAAGAACGGCCGCTGCCGATCGCGGTGTTCATGCCCGGCAGCGTCGCGCGCGAGAACGCGATCCGCAGCCTCGAACGCGCGAAGGTGCCGTACCGGACGTCGTATGAAAGCCCGAGCCTGCTCGGCCTGCTCAGCATGGTGGAGGCGGGTCTCGCGGTCGCGCCGCTTGCGCGCTGCGCGATTCCCGCGCAGCTGTCGATGCTCGGCCGGTCGCATGGATTGCCGGACCTGCCGCCGCTCGAACTGATTCTCGCGCGCAGCACGAAATCGAAACGTCCGCCGTGCGACTTTCTCGCCGAACAGTTGATGGAGGATCTGCAGCGTCAGACCGGGCAGGCCGGCGACGCGTAGCGAGGCCGCACGCCGTATCGCATGCGGCGCGGCCCCGCGATGCGCGGCACGGCGGCAACGCAGCCTGCCGTGCGACGCCGTGGCGCCTGGTGCGCCGTCACTTCGGCACGCCGAAGCCGGTCATCGCGAGCGCCGCGTTGACGATCGGCGCGACCGCGTCGACGAGCGCTTCGAGCGTGTCGCCGCGCACGTGCCGTCCGGGCGGCGGCACGAACTCGACGCGGCGGCCGCCCCATTGCGAGCCGGCCGTGACCGACAGCGTCGCGCCGAAGTGGTTGCCGTGACGTCGGCCGAACACGCCGATACGTCGCTCGGCCACATAGGCCTGCTCGGGAAGAAACAGCCGGATCTCGACGGCCACCTGATGCGGGTCCGCCGCACGCGCGTTCGCGTCGACGCCGGGCTCGAATGCCTTCGCGACGCGGAACGTGACGTGCGAGTCCCATGCGGCAAGCGGGCCACCCGCTGCGTCGACGCGTTCGGTATCCACCGACCACTGGTGTCGGTCGGGCACCTGGATCGCCTGGCGTAGCAGCACGTCCGCCGCGCGAACCGTCATCATGATCTGCCGGGCAAGCTGCCTGCCCGACGGCAGCGCCTCGACACGCGCGCGGCGGCTGACCGGGCGCGCAATATGCACTTCTTCCGTGAGGTACATGAACCCTCCGTTATTTGGGCCAGCGCCGCGCACGCCGCGGCGCACCGACGTGAGCCGCCGGCTGACGCGACATGCGACGCGCGGGCGGCGAATGGATAGACAGCAATTGCCGTTCCTCCCCGGCCGCGGCCGGTGCGGCGCGGCGGAGGACAGTGTGTGCGGCTCGCCGGCGGCCGAAAAGCGTTTTTCGGGTCGGGTACGGGCTTTTCGGCGAAAGCCCTCGCGCGCGGCGGCCGGCCTCGCGGGGCGCGCCCGGCGGGGCCCCGCGCGGGTAGTGCAACTGCACCACGTGGCAAAAACCGCGATGGCGATTCGGTCGGCAGGAAAGGGACATATGGCGGCGGTCGACCGACGCAGCAGGTCGGCTGTTGAAGATGTAGCAAGCTTGCGACAGCCGACATAAAGGCCGTGCAAAAAAGCGGCCTGCTCGTGCAAAAACGTCATGCGCCCCGAGCGGAACCGCCGCACGGCCCCCGCCAAGCGGCCTCGACGGCGACTAGGCAAATGCCTCGACCGATACCCGCCGCCGCTCGTCGACCATCGCCTCGATCAGCGACACGAGATCGTTGGTCAGCGGATCGCAGATCCCCGGCGAGCGATGCAGTTCCAGATCGGCCGCCGGCAGCGACGGAAACCCGTCCGCCTCGTCGAGCACGCGCCAGTTCTCCGGCAGCGTGCAGCGATCGATCATCGTCACGGCCGCGCCGTGGTTCACCGCGATCTTGATGCCGGTCGGGCTCTGGCTCGTGTAGACGACATGAAACGGCCGGTCGATCGTCGCGAGCGCCTGCAGGCCACGCTGCCGGTAGCAACACGTTTCCGGGAACAGCGCGAGCGGCACCGACGCATGGCGGTCGAGCGCGAAATCGCGATGCGCGGCCCATACTACGTCGTGCCTGCCGAGCAATCGCCCGCCCGGCGCCGCCCCATGCCGCACGATCAGCGCGACGTCGAGCTCGCCGGCGTGCAGCCGTTCGAGCAGTTCGAGCGACATCCGGCAATGCACATGCAGGCGTGCGCCCGGTCGCAGCGCATAGAACGACTTCAGCAGGTCGGGCAGCCACAGCTCCGCGTAATCCTCGGGCAGCCCGAAGCGCACGATGCCGCGGTCGCTGCTGCTCTGCTTCAGCGCGATGATCGCGTCGTTCTGCACCTGGATGATCCGCCGCGCATGGATCAGGAAGTTCTCGCCATCGCGCGACAGTTCCAGCCGCCGGCTGTTGCGCATGAACAGATGCGTGTCGAGCCGTTCCTCGAGCGTGCGGATCCGCAGACTGATCGTCGACTGCGTGCGATGCAGTTGCCGCGCCGCCGAGGTAAAGCCGCCGCTCTCGACAACCGCGACGAATGCCCGGATCAGCTCGGGATCGAGCGAACTGAGCTTCGACCAATCGGGCTTCTGAATGGCAGCCATCGGAATTACTCGCTTTCGAAAATGGAAGGGAGGACGAAAGATGGGGCTCGGGATTCGAGGTAGGCCGATTGTTGTCCAAACGCCGCCGACCCTCCACCCCTGCCCGGGTATGACAAACCCGGAGCCGGCACCCGTCCGTCTGCCCGCCCGCACCGTCCCGCGCATCCGCGCGGCGGCTGCGCGCGTCCGTCCAGCGGGCGATTCCGGGCGGGATTCAGGGCTTTCCCGGAGACGACGAAAACTCATACCCCGATCAGAAAACATCGATTCACCGGCCGCGCCGCGGCCCACCACAATCGCTGCACACCCAACCTCATCGACGAGACATCGCAATGACCGCACAGCAACCCAGACAGCTCTACATCGGCGAAGGCTTCGAAGGCCCCGGCGTCAACCTCGCGCACATCAACGTGCTGATCGGCCCGCGCAACGGCCCGGCCGGACAGGCGTTCGCCACCGCGCTCGCCACGCCGTCGGCCGGCCATGCGCCGTTCGTCGTGATCGCGCAACCGGGCGTGCCGACCAAGCCGCTCACGCTGTACGTGAACAAGGCGCAGATCGACGGCGACTTCCACGGCAATGCGACGTGGGGCGCATCGCAGGCCGGCATCGCGAAGGCGGTGGCCGAAGCGCTCGAGAACGGCACGCTGCCGCCCGAGGCGGAGAACGACTGGGTCGTCGTGTCGGCGAACTGGGTGAACCCGAAGACCGACGATCTCGACGCCGTGTTCGAGAACAACTACCGTGCGTGCCGCAACGCGATCGTCGCCGCGATGGAAGGGCTGCCGCATCGCGACGCCGTGTTCGCCGCCGCGCGCGACGTATCGAACCCGTTCTACACGCCGAAGAAAAACTGACGACGACAAGCGGCCGACACAGGCCGCATCTGGAGGAAACATGGAATACGTCCGCCTTGGCCAGTCCGGCCTGAAGGTGTCCCGCCTGTGTCTCGGCACGATGAACATGGGCACGCCGCAATGGAAGCCCTGGATCTTCGATGAAGCGCAGAGCGAGCCGATCGTGCGCCGCGCGCTCGACGCCGGCGTCAACTTTATCGATCTCGCGGATTTCTATTCGACCGGCGTCGGCGAAGAAGTGGTCGGCCGCATCCTGAAGCGCAACGCGCGCCGCGAGGAGCTGGTCGTGACGACCAAGGTCGGCTACGACATGGGCAGCGATCCGAACGCCGGCGGTCACTCGCGCAAGCATGTGCTCGACGGCATCGACGGCTCGCTGAAGCGCCTCGGGATGGATTACGTCGACATCTTCATGCTGCACTTCTTCGACGTGAACACGCCCGTCGAGGAAACGATGAGCGCGATGCACGACATCGTGCGTGCCGGCAAGGCGCGCTATATCGGCGTATCGACGATGTACACGTGGCAGTTCGCGAAAATCATGCAGGCCTGTGAGCGCAACGGCTGGGACAAGCCGATCAACATGCAGCTGCAGCTGAACCTCGCCTATCGCGAGGAAGAGCGCGAAATGATCCCGTACTGCATCGACCAGGGCGTCGGCGTGTCGGTGTTCAGCCCGCTAGCACGCGGCCTGCTCACCTGCGAGCCGCAATCGACGCGCAATCAGACCGACTTCTTCACCGCGCAAATGTATGGCGATGCGTCGTCGCTCGCGATCGCCGAATCGGTCGCGAAGGTCGCGAAGCGGCGCGACGTCCCGCCCGCGCAGATCGCGCAGGCGTGGGTGCTGAGCCGTCCGGGCGTTGCGAGCATGCTGGTCGGCGCCGATTCCGTCGAGCAGTTCGACAGCGCGCTCGGCGCGCTCGAAACGCAGCTCACCGAAGACGAGCTGTACGAACTCGAACGCAATTACACGCCGTGCGATCTGATCAACGACTACACGGCCGGCAAGCGCATCGCGCGCACGCCGCGTCCGGCGCAGGGCAGTTTCGCGGTTGACTGAAGGAACCCATCACGATGAGCGAATTTCTGAGGAGCGGCCATTACATCGGCGGCGAATGGTACGAGCCGCATGCGGCAAGCGACGCCACTTACGCGGTGCTGAATCCGGCGACCGGCGAAACCATCACGATGGTCGCGAAAGGCGGCGCCGACGATGCGCAGCGCGCGATCGACGCGGCCGCACATGCGTTCCCCGCGTGGCGTGCGCTGACCGCAAAGGAGCGCGGCGCACGCGTGAAGCGCTGGGGCGAGCTGATGCTCGAGCATCGCGACGCGCTCGCCGAGCTGCTGACGCGCGAGCAGGGCAAGCCGCTGGCCGAAGCGCGCGGCGAAGTGGCGTACGCAGCCAGTTTTCTCGAATGGTTCGCGGAAGAAGCGAAGCGCATGTACGGCGACGTGATCCCGAGCCCGAAGCCGAATGCGCAGATCGTCGTCACGCGCGAGCCGGTGGGCGTCGTCGCGGCCATCACGCCGTGGAATTTCCCGCTCGCGATGATCACGCGCAAAGCCGGCCCCGCGCTCGCGGCCGGCTGCACGATGGTGCTGAAGCCGTCCGAGGAAACGCCGCTGTCCGCGTTTGCGCTCGCGATGCTGGCCGAGCGCGCTGGCGTGCCGGCCGGCGTGTTCAACGTGGTGTCCGGCGATGCGGTCGCGATCGGCGAAGCGCTCACGCATTCGCCCGTCGTGCGCAAGCTGTCGTTCACGGGCTCGACGCGCGTCGGCAAGCTGCTCGCGAAGCAGTCGGCCGACACGCTGAAGAAGCTGTCGCTCGAACTCGGCGGCAATGCACCGTTCATCGTGTTCGACGACGCCGATCTCGATGCGGCCGTCGCGGGCGCGATCGCATCGAAGTTCCGCAATACGGGCCAGACCTGCGTGTGCGTGAACCGCTTCCTCGTGCAGGATGGCGTGTACGACGCATTCACGCGCAAGCTCGCCGACACCGTGAGCACGCTGCGCGTCGGCAACGCGCTGGCGGGCGACGTCGATCAGGGCCCGCTGATCAACGATGCCGCACTCGACAAGGTCGAGCGGCACGTCGCCGATGCCGCCGCCAAGGGCGCGACCGTCGTCACCGGCGGCAAGCGCCATGCGCTGGGCGGCACGTTCTACGAGCCGACCGTGCTGATCGACATGACGCCGGACATGCTGATCGCCGAAGAGGAAACTTTCGGCCCGGTCGCCGCATGCTTTCGCTTCGCCACGGAAGAAGAGGCGATCGCCGCGGCCAACGACACGCCGTTCGGACTGTCCGCGTATTTCTACACGCGCGACCTCGGCCGCGCGTGGCGCGTGTCCGGCGCACTGGAAAGCGGGATGGTCGGCGTCAACGACGGGATCATCTCGACCGAAGTTGCGCCGTTCGGGGGCGTCAAGCAATCGGGGCTCGGCCGCGAAGGGTCGAAGTACGGTCTCGACGAATATGTGGAACTGAAGTACACGCTGATGGCCGGTCTCGGCCGCTGATCACCGACCGCTCCCGGCGGTCGATCCGCGCCGCGCGCCGTCCGGACGCGCGACGCCCTGCACGGCTTCGCAGCGGCGTTTCGCCTCCGCGCGCCGCATGCATACACACAACAATTCAGGAGGCAGCTTGACTCAAGCCAACGTTTCATCCGGCACGGCACGCGCCATGCCGCTTTCGCGCGGCGCCGATGCGCCGCATCGCGCCGTCGCGCTCGACGACGTGCCGCTCAATCGTTTTCACGTGAAGATCGCCGGGCTCACGTTCGGCGCGCACTTCACCGAGGGCTATACGCTCGGCACGATCGGCTACGCGCTGGCCGCGCTCGGCAAGCAGATGCCGCTCGATGCGTTCTGGATGGGGATGATCGGCAGTTCCGCGTTGATCGGCATCTTCTTCGGCAGCCTCGTGTTCGGTTGGCTGTCCGACCGGATGGGCCGGCAGAAGATCTTCCTGACGAGCTTCGTGATCATCACGGCAGCCGCGTTCGCGCAGTTCTTCGTCAGCTCGCCGCTCGAACTCTGCGTGCTGCGCGTACTGATCGGCTTCGGGATGGGCGGCGACTTCACGGTCGGCCACGCGATCCTCGCCGAATTCTCGCCGCGCAAGCAGCGCGGCGCGCTGCTCGGCTCGTTCAGCGTGATCTGGACGATCGGCTATGTCGCCGCGAACGTGCTCGGCCTCGCATACAGCGACGTCGCACCCGACGCATGGCGCTGGCTGCTCGCGTCGGCGGCGCTGCCGGCGCTCGTCGTGCTCGTGCTGCGAATCGGCACGCCCGAGTCGCCGCGCTGGCTGCTCGGGAAGGGCCGTGAGCGCGAGGCACGCGCGATCGTCGCGAAACATTTCGGGCCGCACGTGATGCTCGACGGCACGATCGAGCCGCATGCGCACGGTGGCTTCGCGCGGCTGTTCCATCGCGACCTGATCCGCCGCACGCTCTTCAACTGCGCGTTCTTCGTGTGCCTCGTGATTCCGTATTTCGCGATCTACACGTTCCTGCCGACGATTCTGAAAACGATCGGTCTCGCCGAAGGCTTCGGCGCAGATCTGCTGCTGAACGGCTTTCTGGTGCTCGGCGCGCTGATCGGGATCTGGCTCACGATCCGGATGTCGCGGCGCGGCTTCCTGATCGGTTCGTTCGCGGTGACGTGCGCATCGCTCGTTGCGCTCGCGGTGCTGCCGGCGTCGGCGGCCGTCGCGATGATCGTCGCATTCGCAATCTTCACGCTGACGATGTCGGCGTTCAGCAATCTCGTCGGCGTGTTTCCGCCCGAATGCTTCCCGACCGAAGTGCGCGCGTGCGGCGTCGGGCTCGCGATCGCATGCAGCCGGCTCGGCTCGGCCGTCGGCACGTTCCTGCTGCCGGTCGGCATCGCGACGCTCGGCTTCCACGCGACGATGTTCGCCCTCGCCGGCGTGCTGCTGGTCGGGATGATCGTGTCGATCGCGTGGGCGCCGGAGACGAAGCATCTGACGCTGGAGCAGGCGTCGGGGCATTGAGGGACACGTGAGGCGGGCCGCTTCGGCTGCGTGCGCGACGCACGGGCGAAAACGGCGGCCGAAGCGCGGCGTAGCGGCGCCGGGCCGCTATGAATGCGGCGCGCCCGCACGCCGTTCGGCCTGCTGCCTGGCCGTTCGGCTGACTCGGCGGCCCGGATGCTCGACGATATGCTGGGGACTCTGCCCCTTCGTCCCCGGCCATGTCCACCCAGCGTGTCGATCTCAGTCATGTTCTGCCGTACGAGACCACGTACTTCGACGATCGGCTCGCGGTCGATCGAAGCGATCTCGACATACCCGCATTGCTCGGCGTGGACGGCGACGTCTCCGACGAGCTGCTCGTTTCGTTGTGCGGTGCGCCGGCCGGGGCGGAGATTCAGGCCTATCTCGACAGTGCGGACAGGTTGACTCTAGCCGTCACCCACCCGACATTGATTGAGTCGGAGAATCGTGTCTCCGTGCTTCAGACTTCAGACACGTCCGTACTCGAACTGGGAGCGATCGATCTCGTCGACAACGCTGTCGCCGGACTCGGCGCGGTAATGCTCTGGCGGATCGTCCGCGCATGCGCTAAGTTGGGGATCGCCTGGATCATCGCCTTCGCGGTAGGGGGGCGCAAAGCCGCGCCGGAACCCGGTGGCCCGCGGCTTTACGGGTACTACGCATGGCCACGGTTCGGCTTCGATGCGCCGATTCCGGATCGGCACGGTGATGAGGCCACGCTGTTTCAGTATTTCCGCGGCTATCCGGCCAGGTTGGCCGACGGTTCGCTTCGATCGCTGCGCGCGCTCTACGGCACGCGATTCGGGCGCGACTTCTGGCGAGTCGCCGGGTCTCATCGCTGGATGACGTTCGACGTTGCACCGCATGGCGATTCGGTGCTGACGCTCCAACGCTACCTGATCGAGAAGGGGATTTACGCATGACGAAGAAGCACTGTCCGATTGCCGGCTTCCGGATCGCGAAGCCGGTCGCGAGGCGCAATCGCGCGATGAACGAGAATCGGCCGATTCGCCTCTCGGAGATACGGCAGCTCATTGGCGAGCTCGTCGCGAGCGGACGCCGCGACGACGGCGGGATGCCGGCCGCGCTCATGCCTGCCGCCGGGCACGGCGTCTCGCGCCCTGACACGCCGCCGGTGCTCCCGCAAAGGAAAGTCTTCGACGTAGCGCGCATCGATCGCTCGAAGAGCACGCTGCGTGTCATCACACTCGCCGAAGCGAAGGCGAGAGGCCGCCGGGAAACGCTCGCGCACTTCGGACTCGATCCCGACCTGTAGCCGGTGCGGGCGCTGCAGAAACAGCTGATCGAAAAGAGGATTGACGAATGACCGAAAGGCACATGCCGATCACCAGGTTCCGGATCGCGCGTCCCGCGAAGCGCGGCCGACCGATGAACCAACATCGTCCCGTTCGCCTCTCGGAGGCGCGCCGTCTCCTTGACGCACTCGTCACACGCGAACTCCATCACAGCCTCGCGCGGGTCATGCGCAACTCCGCCATCGAGCACAACGTACGGGCGGCTACCGCCCCGGCCGTTCCGCAACGACGAGCCGTCTTCAACGTGGGACGCATCGATCTCTCGAAGTGCCAGTTGCCCATCTTCTCGGACGCGGAAGCGGAAGCCATGGCGCGCCGGCAAACACTCGCGCACTTCGGCCTCGATCCCGACCGGTAACCCGCCACGCGGAAAAGAAGCGGCTCAGGCCGGTAACGATTTCGCCGCGCCTGCTTCCGAAACGATCGTTGACAGATCCAGAAACGGGAAGCCCGGCACGGCAAACGCGGACCGAACCGATCCTTTCCTCCAACCGTTCAGCCGCGTCCGAAATCCGCGCCCTTACCCCCTCCCCGATCATCGATGGGCCGGATGCAGAAGGCGGGACGCGCTGCATCCGCCACGCACCCAGCGCCTTTTCTCGAACGAAAGAAGGCGGAAAATCCGCCGCCAAGCTCAGAACAGAATGCTTGCGTAGTCCCGTGCGCCGTGCAGCACATGCAGCACGTCGATCTGCACGGGAGGATCGCCTTTGACCCGATAGAAAATCTGGAAATTGCCGTATCCGCGATGCCGCACGCCGTAAGCTTCGAAGCGCGGCACCAGTGGAAACGCGAACGGCATCTCGGCAAGGCTCAGGCATTTTTCGCGAAGCTCCCGCACGAACGTGATCGCGCGTTGCGGATTGTCGCGCGCGATGTAATCGGCGATCAGCTCGAGTTCGGTTATCGCAAAACCGGACAGGCACACGGTCACGCCTGACGATCCGCCTGCGCTCGATACTTCGCTTCCAGACGATCGAACACGTCCGCCGCTTCTGCGCCGCGTCCCGCGTCCGCATCGGCGAGGCTGCGCGCGATCACGGCATCGAGTGCGCTCAGCTGTGCTTCGCGATCCTGGATCAATCGCACCCCTTCGCGAAGCACTTCGCTTTTGGACCCGTAACGGCCCGACTCGACCAGCTTCGCGACGTAGCTTTCCAGCTGCGGGCCAAGGTCGGCACTGATCATGTTGCCCTCCGTGCGGCATGGATTCCGATGCGGGCAGGTTAGCCGGATTATCAACTATTATCAAGAACGGGCCCTCCTGATGAGTCTCGACTTCGCCCCTTTTCGACCGGGCGGATGGTGCGGCACGCGTATCGGATATGTTCGCCGACATGCGGCGCCGCTTTGCCTTCGTCGGCGCAGCCATTCCCGATTTCGCCGTCCGCACCCCGATCATGATCGACGACATCGCCACGTCACAAGTCGCCCCGATGGATAACGTCAGTCACCCTCTGGAACCGGCCAGCCGCCACACGCGGCGAGCCGCGGCCCGCAACGATCCCCGCACGCCTACCCCTTCCTCGCAGCCTGCCCTCTCAACCAGGCAGCAAACGCCGTCACATGCTCGAGCGCGACGCTCTCCGGCTCGATATCGAGCCAATACCCGAACGGCCCGATCGGCTGCACCGGCGACAACCGCACGAGGCTGCCCTCGGCGATCTCCTCCTCGATCATGTTCAGGTCGACCACCGCGAGCCCCGCGCCCTTGCGCGCGGCGCGAATCGCCTGTTCGAGCGTCGAGAATTCGATGCCGTCGCCGATCCGTGCGGCATCGACACCTGCCTGCTCGCACCAGTCGGCCCACAGCGTCAGCCGCTTGCCCTCGTGCAGCACGTGCAGCGACGGCAACCGGCCGAACAGCGCATCGAGCGTGTCGCCGCGATAGCGCGGCGCACCGACCAGCGCGTGCCGCTCCATCATCAGCAGTTCCGACTGCATCCCGGGCCGCACCGTGCGGCCGAAGCGGATGTGGCAATGGCAATCGTCGGCCGGTTCCGTGCGGATCGACAGTTCGACGTCCGGCAGCGCTTCTGCGAGCGTACCGAGTCGTGGCGAGAACCATTGCGTCGCGAAGGTCGGTGGCAGCGACACCGTCAGGCGCCGCTTCGCGCCCGGGCGCCCGGCGGCGACCTCGCCGATGCCGCGCTCGATGGTGTCGAACGCCTGCCCGACGAACGGCAGCAGACGCTGCCCCGCTTCCGTCAGGCGCACGCCTTTGTGGTCGCGCTCGAACAGCCGCACACCGAGCGCATCCTCGAGCAACCGGATCTGGCGGCTCACGGCACCCTGCGTCACGCACAGCGACACGGCCGCGCGATTGAAGCTCAGATGACGCGCGGTTTCCTCGAAAAATCGCAGCGCGATCAACGATGGCAGGCGTCGCATGATGTGTGTTCCTTGTTTCCGTCTCGCTGCCGGTCGGCCCGCCGGCACACTTGCGGGCAGCTTTATCGCAGAAAAGCGCCGCGCGCGGCAGGCGGTGAAAACCCCGATGTCCGGCGCCGACGATTCGGTCATGGCGCGCCGCCGTCGCGCCCTCTCGCATCGGGCCGGGCGGCTGCATACAATAAGCATCCCGCACCGAACGACGCCCCGCCCCGTGAGACGCAAGATGCCGGCGCTGAACGCGCTGAAAGCCTTCGAGATGGCCGGCCGCACCGGCAGCTTCACGCGAGCCGCCGAACTGCTGAACGTGACACAGAGCGCGGTGAGCCGCCAGGTCCGTCAGCTCGAAGGGCAGCTCGGCGAGACGCTGCTCGAGCGCCGCCATCACCAGCTCGAACTGACGGCGGCCGGCCGCGTGCTGCTGCGCGCGCTGCAGCAATCATTCGACAAGATCGAGCTGACCGTGCGCAGCCTGCAGGAAAAGACCCATCTGAACCGCCTGCGCGCGAACGTGCCGCCGACCTTCGCCGCGCGCTGGCTGATGCCGCGCCTCGGCCGGCTGCGCGACGCGCATCCGGAGTTCGAGCTCAGCCTGACGACGCGCATCCACGACAGCCTCGGCGAATCGCGCGTGCTCGACTGCGCGATCCGCTTCGGCGACGGCGAATGGGACGGCTTTGACAACGCGCTGCTGATGCAGGAGCAGCACATCGCCGTCTGCGCGCCCGCACTCTACGCGCGGCTGCGGCAGGACGATGCGCCGATCGACCTGAACCGCTTCACGCTGCTGCACGTGCTCGCGACCAACGACCAGCGCTACCTGACCTGGCAGCACTGGCTGAAGGCGGCCGGCATCACGGACGTCGACACGCGCGGCGGCTACGAATTCGACCTGCTCGATCACGCGATCCGCGCCGCGATCGATGGGCTCGGCATCACGATCGCCGACCGTCACATGGTCGCGCGCGAACTCGCGACCGGGCAGCTGATGCAGGTGCTCAACGTGCACGTCGACGGCCACCAGTCGTACTGGTTCGTCACGCGCCCGGAGCAGACCAATCTGCCGCACATCGTGCAGTTCCGCGACTGGCTGCAACAGGAAGTGTGGCTCGCGAAGCGTCAATTCGAACCGTCGTCGCCGCTGCCGCAGATGCCGCTGCGTTAGGGGCTTCCGCGGCATCCCACACGCCGCCGCATCGCAACACCTTATCGGCTTCAGCGCCCGTCCGCATTAGGACCACTTGGAAAATGCGCCGAGCCGCCGGCCGCACCGGCCGCGCGCCGCCGCACTCGCCCTGTCCGGCGGGCGATTCCGGGCTGCCGCCCGAGTAACGTGCGTTTTTCTCACGTTCGACGCGAAAATAAGTCGTTTGTCGTGCGATAAACGCATGATCAGAATGGCTCCTGTCCCGTGCAGCGGTCGCCACCCGAAGCGATCCGCCCGCATCCATCGGAGGAGCCTCTTCATGCGCACCGAACGCAATTACGTGAACGGCCGTTTCGTCGCCCCGGAAAGCGACGTGTTCATCGTCGTCCACAATCCCGCCACCGAAGCGCCGTTCGCGCGCGTGCCCGCCGCCACGCCGGCCGACGCGCTCGCCGCCGTCGACGCCGCGGCCGTCGCGCAGAAGGCGTGGCGCAAGCTGCCGAGCGCCGAGCGCGCGACCTTTCTGCACCGCCTCGCCGATGCGCTGACCGACCAGGCGCCCGCAATCGGCGCGGCGCTCGCGCAGGAATCGGGCAAGAGCGTCGAGGATGCGTCGAACGAAGCCGTCTACGCGGGCCAGATCACGCGCTATCACGCGGAATGGGCGCGCCGGATCGAGGGCGAGATCATTCCGAGCGACACGCCCGACGAGAACCTGTTCCTGCAGCGCGAGCCGATCGGCGTCGTCGCGTGCCTGATCCCGTTCAACTTCCCGGTCTACACGCTGCTGCGCAAGATCGCGCCCGCGCTGATCGCCGGCAACACGGTGGTCGTGCGGCCGAGCAACCACACGCCGGTATCGGCGTTCGAGATCGCGAAGGCGGTCGATGCAGCAGGCTTCCCGCCGGGCGTCGTCAACATCCTGACGATGGACCATGCGACGGCCGAGACGCTGTGCACGCATCCGGCGGTCGGGATGATCACGCTGACCGGCAGCGTGAACGCGGGCCGCAAGGTACTCGACTACTGCAAGGCGAACATCGCGAAGCCCTCGCTCGAACTCGGCGGCAAGACGCCGGCGATCATCGAGCCCGACGCCGATCTCGAACGCGCGGCAGCCGCGCTCGTCGCGTCGAAGACGACGCACTGCGGGCAGCTTTGCACGGCGATCGAGCGCGTGTACGTGCACGACAGCGTGCACGATCGTTTCGTCGCGCTGCTCAAGGACAAGATGACGGCGGTTCGCATCGGCGACCGCGCCGCCGACGCCAAGCGGATGGGCCCGCTCGTCAGCGCAGCGGCGCGCGCGCACATCCACGGGATGGTCGAACGCGCGATCGCGGCTGGCGCGACGCTCGAAACCGGCGGCACGATTCCGGCCGGCCCCGGCTTCTTCTACCCGGCCACGCTGCTCACCGGCGTGCGGCAGGACATGGAGATCGTGCAGGAGGAAACCTTCGGCCCGATCATGCCGGTGCTGCGCTACACGACGATCGACGAAGCGATCGCATTGGCGAACGACCATCAGTTCGGTCTGTCGTCGGTGCTCTACACCGAGAACTACCGCACCGCGATGAAGGTGGCGAACGCCATCGAAGCGGGCGAGCTGTACGTCAACCGCACGCCGGCCGATCCGTACCAGGGCTTCCATGCCGGCTGGAAACGCTCGGGCCTCGGCGGCGACGACGGCAAGCACGGCATGCTCGAATTCACGCAGACGCGCCTCGTCGTCATGAAGTACTGACCGGCCGCCGCGCCGTTGCCGGCGCGTGCGCCGCCCCTGACCAACCCGACCATAAAAAATCTGCAGGCCTCCGCATGAACGGACGTCTGATGGAGGAAGACACCATGCCGACCCAACCGTCGACACCCGCCCCGTCGTTCGCGTCGGCCGCCGACGCCCGTGCGTCGCGCGACTCGCGCACGCAGCGCTATCTGCAACTGCTGCTGCTCGTGATCGCCGCGGGCGCGATCTATCCGATGCTGTACCTGCGCCAGGTGTACCAGCCGACGATGCTGCACTTCTTCCGCATCGACGACGTGCAGCTCGGCTATCTGTATTCGTCGCTCGGCACAATCTTCCTGATCAGCTATCTGCCGAGCGGCTGGCTCGCCGACCGCCTGTCGCCGCGCTGGCTGATCTGCTTCTCGCTGCTCGCGACCGGCGCGCTCGGGCTCGTCTATGCGACCGGACCGTCGTTCCACACGCTCGTGCTGATCTTCGGCGGCTGGGGGCTGACCACCGGCCTCACGTTCTGGGCCGCCGTCATCAAGCGCGTGAACATGATCGCGGGCGCCGACGAACAGGGTCGCTTCTTCGGCCTGCTCGACGGCGGCCGCGGCCTCGTCGAGGCGCTGCTCGCGACCGTCGCGATCACGCTGTTCGCCTATGTGACGCAAACGCGCGGCGGCACCGACGCAGCCGGCTTCACGCTCGTCGTGCATCTGTACGCGTTCTTCTGCATCGCGCTCGGCGTGCTGCTCGCATTGATCCGCGAACCGGCGCGCGCCGGCGACCGGACGACCGCCGCGAAGCCGCGCCGCGGCAATGTGCTGGCCGACCTCAAGACGCTCGCGGCAATTCCCGAGCTGTGGCTCGTCGCCGCGATCGTGTTCTGCGGCTACCAGGTGTTCTGGGCGACCTACAGCTTCTCCGCCTATCTGCACGAAGGCAACTTCGGGCTCAGCGCGACGGCGGCCGGCTTCATCACGACGCTGAAGCTCTGGATGCGCCCGATCGGCGGGATCGGCGGCGGCTTCCTCGGCGATCGCATGTCGAAGGTGTCGGTCCTGTTCTGGGCGCTCGTGCTTGCCGCGCTGTCGCTGATCGGGCTGATCGTCGCGCCCGCGCACAGCCCGCAGGCGATGCTCGTCGTGCTCGTGCTGTTCATCGGCATCCTCACCTACGCGATTCGCGGCCTGTACTGGTCGCTGCTCGACGATTGCCGGGTGCCTGGCCATTGCGCCGGCCTCGCGATCGGCCTGATCTCGGTGCTCGGCTATTCGCCCGACGTGTTCGTGCCGCTGATCAACGGCTACGTGACGCAGGCCTATCCGGGCGCGCACGGCTACCAGCTCTATTTCGGCTATATCGCGGCCATCGCGCTGTGCGGCGCGGGCGCCGCCGCGTTCCTCAGATACCGCCTCAACCGCATCCAGGAGTCCGCATGAAGATCGTTTCGCTCGAAACCCATATCGTCGCCGTGCCGCCGCCGCATGTCGGCGGGATGTACTGGATCTTCGTGAAGCTGAAGACCGACGACGGCATCGAAGGCGTGGGCGAGATCTACTCGGCGACGTTCGGCCCCGGCGCCATGGGGCCGATCATCGACGACGTGTTCGAACGCTACCTGCTGAATCATGATCCGCACCACGTCGAGCGGCTGTTCCGCCAGGCGTATTCGAGCGGCTTCACGCAGCGGCCCGACCTGACGATGATGGGCGTCGTCAGCGGCCTCGAGATGGCGTGCTGGGACATCATCGGCAAGGCGGCCGGCAAGCCCGTGTATGAACTGCTCGGCGGCAGGATTCACGAGCGCCTGCGTTCGTACACGTACCTGTACCCGAAGAACGCGCGGGGCGAATACGATTACGACGATCCCGATCTCGCGGCCGAATGCGCGGCCGAGAACGTGAAGCTCGGCTTTACGGCCGTCAAGTTCGATCCGGCCGGCCCGTACACGGCCTACTCGGGCCACCAGCTCTCGCTCGAAGTGCTCGACCGCTGCGAGCTGTTCTGCCGGCGCGTGCGCGAAGCCGTCGGCAGCAAGGCCGACCTGCTGTTCGGTACGCACGGGCAGATGGTGCCGTCGTCGGCGATCCGGCTCGCGAAGCGGCTCGAGAAATACGACCCGCTGTGGTTCGAGGAACCCGTGCCGCCGGGCCAGGAAGAAGCGATCGCGCAGGTCGCGCAGCATACGTCGATTCCGATCGCGACCGGCGAGCGCCTGACCACCAAGTACGAGTTCCACAAGCTGCTGCAGGCCGGCGGCGCATCGATCCTGCAATTGAACGTCGCGCGCGTGGGCGGCCTGCTCGAAGCGAAGAAGATCGCGACGCTCGCCGAAGTGCACTACGCGCAGATCGCACCGCACCTGTACAACGGGCCGGTCGGCGCGGCCGCGAGCATCCAGCTCGCGACCTGCACGCCGAACTTCCTGATCCAGGAAAGCATCATGACCTGGGGCGGGTTCCACGCGGAAGTCGTGAAGACGCCGATTCGTTGGGAAGACGGCTACATCATCCCGTCGACCGAGCCGGGCCTCGGCATCGAGCTCGACATGGAGGTCGTGAAGCGCCACACGCCCTACACCGGCGAACGACTGCACCTGCAGATGGGCGAGAAGCCCGTCGACGTGAAGGATCTTGCGCCGGCGAAAGGCTGAGCACCAAGGAAGCGACATGAGCTACGACTACATCATCGTCGGCGCAGGTTCGGCCGGCTGCATTCTCGCGAACCGCCTGAGCGAATCGGGCCGGCACTCGGTGCTGCTGCTCGAGGCGGGCGAACGCGACGCGTCGTTCTGGTTCAAGGTGCCGGTCGGCTTCACGAAGACCTACTACAACCGCCGCTACAACTGGATGTACTACAGCGAGCCCGAGGCGCAGCTCGCCGGTCGCAAGCTGTACTGTCCGCGCGGCAAGGTGGTCGGCGGGTCGGGTTCGATCAACGCGATGGTCTACGTGCGCGGCCAGCGCAGCGACTACGACGACTGGGCGGCCGCCGGTAATCCGGGCTGGGCGTACGACGACGTGCTGCCGTATTTCCGCAAGCTCGAGACGCACGCCGCCGGCACGACCGATCCGCAGCATCACGGCTCGACCGGCCCGATCCATATCACGTCGATGAAGGACGACGTGCATCCGATCGTCCACGAGTTCCTGAAGGGCTGCGCGCAGCTGAACCTGCCGCGCACCGACGATTTCAACGGCGCGCAGTTCGAAGGCGCAGGCATCTACGACCTGAACACGAAGCATGGCGAGCGCTGTTCGAGCAGCTTCGCATACCTGCGCCCCGCACTGGGCCGCGCGAACCTCACGCTGCGCGCCGGCGTGCTGGTGCGACGCGTGACGTTCGACGGTACGCGCGCAACGGGCGTGGTCGTCGCGGGCGAACACGGCGACGAGACGCTCGTCGCCGCGCGCGAGGTGATCCTCGCGGCCGGCGCGGTCGATACGCCGAAGCTGATGCAACTGTCGGGCGTCGGCGATCCGGCGCTGCTCGCGCGCCATCGCGTGCCGCTCGTGCACGCGCTGCCGGCGGTCGGCCGCAACCTGCAGGATCACCTGTGCGTGAGCTTCTACTTCAGGGCGAACCGGCCGACGCTGAACGACGAGATGGGCACGCTGCTCGGCAAGATGAAGATCGGGCTGCGCTACCTGCTCACGAAGCGCGGCCCGCTCGCGATGAGCGTGAACCAGGCGGGCGGCTTCTTCCGCGGCACTGAGAACGCGCGGGAGCCGAACCTGCAGCTCTACTTCAACCCGCTGTCGTACCGGATCCCGAAGAGCGATCGCGCGAGCATCAAGCCCGAGCCGTACTCAGGCTTCCTGATCGCGTTCAACCCGTGCCGGCCGACCAGCCGCGGCACGATCGAGATCGCGTCGAACCGCGCGGAAGAGCCCGCGAAGATCCACATCAACGCGCTGACCACGCCGAAGGATCTCGATGAAGCCGTGCAGGGCAGCAAGGTGATCCGCGCGCTGATGAAAGCACCGGCGCTGAAGTCGATGACCTTGGAGGAAATCTCGCCGGGGCCGCAGGTCGACTCCGACGAAGCGATGCTGCAATACTTCCGCGAGCAGTCGGGTTCGATCTATCACCTGTGCGGTTCGTGCGCGATGGGGCCCGACGCGGCGACCTCGGTCGTCGATGCGTCGCTGCGCGTGCACGGTCTGCAAGGGCTGCGTGTCGTCGATGCGTCGGTGTTCCCGAACATCACGTCGGGCAACATCAACGCGCCGACGATGATGGTCGCGGAGAAAGGCGCGGACTTGATCCTTGCTGATGCATTGCGGAGCGAGACGGCGGACGTGCAATCCCGCCCGTTGGAAGCGATCGCTCATTGACTGTGCCGATGCGCAGCGCCTGAGCGAACGGCGGCCGTGGCACGCACCATACGGCCGATCGCGGCGCTGCCGGGCCGACGGCTGCGCGTCGGCACCCGCAGCGCCGAGCGCACCGGTTCATTGGGTTTCCCGAACATCCCGACGGCGGCACGCGGTTTGCTGGCGCTCGGGACCGGAGGGACAACACCATGACTGTACGTCTTCGGCAACCGGGCCTGCCGCGCGGCCTGATCGGGCAAATCCTCGGGCGCATCATGCGCCGGCACAATCGGCCGGACAACGCATGGACGCTCTCGCTGCTCGCGATTCGCGACGGCGAGCAGGCACTCGAAGTCGGGTTCGGACCCGGTGATGCCATCCGGCTCGCCCTCGAATCGACGCCATCCTGCAGCATCGCCGGCATCGACCATTCCCCGACCATGCTGAACGCCGCGAAGCGATTGAATCGCGCGTCGATCGAACGCGGCCGGGTCCAGCTTGCCTTGGGTTCAGTCCACGCGCTGCCATTCGCGGACGACGCCTTCGACAAGGCTTTCTCGATCAACTGCATCTACTTCTGGCAAGCGCCTGTACGTGGCCTACGCGAATTGCATCGCGTCGTCCGACACGGCGGGATCGTCGCCATCACCGTCCGGGGCTACCAACGGGCGCCCTACGACGCATTCGGGCCCGAGAAGCTGTCGCGTCTGATGACCGACGCCGGTTTTGCATCGGTCGCCGTGCATCGCAATGACATGCCCTCGCATCCGCTCGTTTGCGTGCTCGGCACGAAATAGTGCGATGGCGGCGGCCATCCGTCGAGCACCGACCACGACGATTGGATAAAAAACGGCACGCCGCGTCGCGTACCGTTTTTCATGCGGTCGGCGCGCGACCGCGCCGTTCAGTTCACGCTCGTCCGCTTCTCGACGAACCTCCGCACGTAGTCGTCCGCGGGGCGCGACAGGATGTCGTCCGGCGTGCCGACCTGCACGAGCGAGCCGTCGCGCAGAATCGCGATCCGGTCGCCGATGCGCAACGCCTCGTCGAGATCGTGCGTGATGAACACGATCGTCTTGGCGAGCGTCGCCTGCAATTCGAGCAGCTGGTCCTGCATCTCGGTGCGGATCAGCGGATCGAGCGCCGAAAACGCCTCGTCCATCAGCAGCACGTCGGTATCGGCGGCCAGCGCGCGTGCCAGTCCGACACGCTGCCGCATCCCGCCCGACAGTTCGTCCGGATAGTGATCGCCGTACCCGTCGAGCCCGACCTTCGTCAGCCAGCTGCGCGCGGCCTCGACCGCGTCGTGCCGCTTCTCGCCGCGCGTGCGCAGCGCATACGCGGCGTTGTCCAGCACGGTCTGGTGCGGCAGCAGCCCGAAATTCTGGAACACCATGCTGACCTTATAGCGGCGCAGCTCGCGCAGCCCGTGCGCATCGAGCTTGATCACGTCGCTGCCGTCGATCACGATCTCGCCGGCCGTCGGTTCGATCAGGCGGTTGAAGTGCCGCACGAGCGTCGATTTCCCCGAGCCCGACAGCCCCATGATCACGAAGATCTCGCCCGACGCGATGCCGAGGCTCACGTCGTTGAGCCCGACGTTGCAGCCTGTCTCGGACAGCACGTCGGCCTTGCGCTTGCCCGCGCGCAGCAGGTCGAGCACGCGCGGGTGGGCCGCTTCGGGTCCGAACAGCTTGTAGACGTGCTTGACTTCGATGTTGGCCATATCCGTCTCCGTTCCTATGCGCGCGACGACGGCGCGGGCTGATTCGAATCGACGCCGGGCGACGCCGTGCCGCCCGGCGCGCGATACGGCACGCGCGACACGCCTTTCTGCCGGCGCTGCTGCGCCAGCCGCCGTCGCGCGCGCCGTTCCTGGCCGAAGCCCTGGCTGATCCGGTCGATCACGATTGCGAGAATCACGATCGCGATGCCGGCCTGCGTGCCCTTGCCGACGTCGAGCGTCTGGATGCCCGCGAGCACGTCCTCGCCGAGCCCGCGCGAGCCGATCATCGATGCGATCACGACCATCGACAGCGCCATCATCGTCGTCTGGTTGATGCCGGCCATGATGTTCGGCCGCGCGAGCGGCAACTGCACGTTCAGCAGCAGTTGCCAGCGCGTCGTGCCGAACGCGCGCGCGGCCTCCGTCACGTCCGGATCGACCTGGCGGATGCCGAGATCGGTCAGCCGGATCAGCGGCGGCAGCGCATAGATGATCGTCGCGAGGATTGCCGGCACCTTGCCGAGCCCGAACAGCATCAGCACCGGAATCAGGTAGACGAAGCTCGGCAGCGTCTGCATCACGTCGAGCACCGGCAGCAGCATGCGCCGCAGCGCCGCGCTGCGCGACGCGAGAATTCCGAGCGGCACGCCGATCGCGACCGACAGCACCGTCGCGACGAGCATCAGCGCGAGCGTCTGCATCAGCTTGTCCCACAGGCCGAAACAGCCGATCGCGTAGAGCAGCAGCATGAACAGCACGCCGAGGCCGAGGCGCCGCGTCGCATTCCACGCGATCGCGCCGACCACCAGCAGCACGAGCCACGGCGGCGTCGCGCGCAGCGCGCCTTCGAGCGGCACGAGCAGGTAGCGCAGCAGCATCGCGCTGAAGTGGTGGAAACTGTCGCCGTACTGCGCGACGAAGGTCTCGATCACGCTGTTGACCCAGTCGGCGATCGACAGATGCAGGAAGAAGCCGTTCATCGTGTGTCTCCGGCGCGCCAGCCTGGCGCGCATGACGGCGGCGGCGAGCGCGCAACAACGGCCGCCGCTCGCGTGGCAGTCGTTACGCGCCCTTCAGGCTGCCGGCGATCTTCTGCGCGACGTCGGCCGGCACCCATTGCTTCCAGAGGTCCGCGCGCGTCTTCAGGAACTGCGTGGCCATCGCGGCGCCGTCGATCTTTTTGGTTGTCATGTCGAGGATCGTCTGGTTCAGGTAATCCATCGGGAAACTGACCTTCTCGAACACCGAGACGAGCGCCGGATTCGCGTCGTAGAACGCCTTCGACACGCCGATCTTCAGGTGCGACACCATGTATGACGACGCGCACTGGTTCGTCGCGCTCTCTTCGCGCAGCGTCTTCCAGCATGTTTCATTGTAGGCAGGCATCTTCAGCGCGACGAACTTGTACTTCGCCATCAGCGCGGCCGGCCCCCAGTAATAGAACAGGATCGGCGCACCGCGCTGGTACGCGGATGCGATCGCCGCATCGAGCGCCGCGCCGGTGCCCGGATGGAAATTCGTGTACGACTGGTCGAGCTTCAGCACGCGCAGCAGGCGCGTGTTCACACGCTCGCAATCCCAGCCGGTCGGGCAGTTCAGGAAGCGGCCCTTGTCCGGCTCTTCCTCGTCGGCGAACACCTGCTTGAACTTCGGCAGATCGTCGACCGATGCGAGCCCCGGCGCGACCGGCTTGATCTTGCGCGCCGCGTCGCCCTTCACCACGTATTCGGGCACGAACCAGCCCTCCTTCGTGCCGCCCGGCAGCGTATCGCCGACGAGCTTCACCGTGCCGGCCGAGACCGCCTTCGCGACGATCTCGCTGCGGCCCGTCCATTGTTCGGACCAGACCTGCAGGTCGTTGCGCGCGAGCGCCGTTTCGGTCGCGGCCGTGCTGCCCGGTACGACGTCCGTCTTACAGCCGTAGCCTTTCTCCAGGATCTGCCGCAGCACTTCGGTCGAGAACGACCCGCTTTCCCATGTGACGCCGGCGAAATGAACCGTCTTGCCATCCGCGCACGCGCCGGCCGCGTGGGCCGCGGGCGCCGACAGGATCGCCGCGGCGGCGAGAAGGACTGTCTTCAGTCGTCGAATCTGCATGATGGGGCGTCTCCAAATCGAATCTGTTGTTTGTGCGCTGCGGCATACGTGGCAGGCCAGCCGGGGCAGCGGCATGCCCGCATTGTTGTAGCGGCCGGCGAAGGTATCCATCTCCGGCCAGTCTGCATCTTTCAATGTCCAATTTGTTTAGGGAAACGAGTATTTCCGATGACTGCAATCGGCGCCGCCAATCGTTCCCGGCGCGGGTTGCGAGCGCCGGCCGGCGCGCCTGCCGACCGTTTTCCGGACGCTGCGACGGACGTGTCGCGCGGTCCGTTGCGCCGTGTTCGCGACGCGGTTGCGCATGTTGGCCGCGCGCGACCGCCGGCCATCGTTTCGGCTGCCGAAACACCGCGTCGCCCATCCATTGGCGACACCGATCGCAATGATTGAAATTACTCGCTTTCGGTTCTGTTTCGACTTGTCAAGAATGCGCGGAGTCATCGCAGGAGACAGGATCGGACGCCGCCCGTCGCATGCCGCCGCGCTTCGCGCATGCCGGCGCCGCACGCGCTGCGCCGCTTCGCCCCGGATGACGGGACGCGCCTGCTGCGACGCGCTCACGACAACCGATACAAGCTGGATACCCGGAGATCTCATCAATGAACAAGAAACTCACGGCGCTCGCCGTAATGGCCGCTTTTGCGTCGCCCGCGTTCGCGCAAAGCAGCGTCACGCTGTACGGCGTGATCGACGAGGGTCTCAATTACACGAATAACGTCGGCACCGGACACGTCTACGAGATGGCAAGCGGCTACGCACAGGGCAGCCGCTGGGGCCTGAAGGGCAACGAGGATCTCGGCGGCGGGCTGAAGGCGGTCTTCCAGCTCGAGAACGGCTTCGACGTGAACACCGGCCGGCTCAATCAGGGCGGCCGCATGTTCGGCCGCCAGGCGTACGTCGGCCTGAGCAGCGCGCAATACGGTACGGTCACGTTCGGCCGCCAGTACGATTCCGTCGTCGACTATCTCGCGCCGACCACCGCGAACGGCAACTGGGGCGGCTACCTGCTCGCGCACCCGTTCGACAACGACAACACCGACAATTCGTTCCGCCTCGACAACACCGTGAAGTATGCGAGCCCGAACTTCGCGGGGTTCCAGTTCGGCGGTGCGTACAGCTTCAGCAACAGCACGAACTTCTCGGACAACCGCGCGTACAGCTTCGGCGCGCAATACCAGAACAACGGCCTGCTAATCGGTGCCGCGTACCTGCAGGCGAACCGCCCGGGCGACGGCTCGGCCGGCGCGATCACCGCGAACGACGCGAGCTACATCGCCGAGCGCATGCGCGTGTTCGGCGCGGGCATCAACTACACGTTCGGCCCGGCGACGGTCGGCTTCGCGTACACGAACGCGAACTACAAGAATCCGACCGGCAACGGCTACCTCGGCACGCCGGGCGCAATCATCGCCCCGGGCGCAACGGTCAGCGCGATCAAGTACCAGAACTTCGAAGTGAACGGCGCGTACCAGATCACGCCGGCGTTCATGGTCGGCGCGCAGTATGTGCTGTCGCTCGAGAAATACGACGCATCGACCGGCGACGCAAAGCCGAAGATTCATTCGCTCGGGCTGATGGCTGACTACAATCTGTCGAAGCGCACCGACGTGTATGTGCAGGCCGCCTACCAGCACATCGCCGGCGACAAGACGAACTCGATCCTCGACAGCGCGTTCATCCCTGGCACCGACGCGCCGTCGTCGACCTCGAACCAAGTGGCCGTGCGCCTCGCGCTGCGTCACAAGTTCTGACGCGGCCCGGTTCTCCCGACTTCACGCGACGTCCGCGCGGATCCGCAGCGGTGTCTTCGCCCGCCCGCAGGCGCAAGCCTGCCGGCGGGTTTTTTCATGGTTCGCCGTCGAATTGCGGCAAGCCGTGCGCGGCTTCGCGCCGGTCCGGCGCGTTCGCGGCCGGCCTCGCGCGTCCCCGTCATCCGTCAACCGTGACAGGTCGACATTCGACGATCCGCCGATACACTGTGAGCGGTCTCGACGTCCCGGTCTCCGCCATCGCGGCCGGCCGCGCCGGACCGCCATCACGCGTCCCGCCATCGCCGCCGTCGAACGATGCCTGCGTGCCATCCCTGCCCCGAAGGAGTCTCCGTTGAAACATTGGCGCCACGCGCTGTTCGTCGTCACCGCCGGCCTGCTGACCACGGCGGCCGCGCACGCCCGCCCGCTCTGCACCGTCGTCGCCGATGCCGCCACCGGACGCGTACTCGTGCAACAGGGCGACTGCGCGACCCGCGTGACGCCGGCGTCGACGTTCAAGGTTGCGATCAGCCTGATGGGCTTCGACGCGGGCGTCCTGAAGGACGAGCACACGCCGACGCTCGACTTCCACGCAGGCTATCCCGACTGGGGCGGCGCGCGGTGGCGCGAGCCGACCGATCCGGCGCGCTGGATGAAGCTGTCGATCTTCTGGTATTCGGAACAGGTCACGCAGGCGCTCGGACAGGCGCGCTTCCAGCAGTACACGAGCGCGTTCGGCTACGGCAACGCGGACGTCACCAGCCGGCAGGGTGAATTGAGCGGCGTGATGGGCGCGTGGGTCAATTCGTCGCTGCAGATCTCGCCGCTCGAACAGGTCGGCTTCATGCGCAGGATCGCGAACCGAACGCTGCCCGTCAGCGCGCACGCGTACGACATGACCGAACGGATCACGCTGATCGACAGGCAGCCGGACGGCTGGATCGTGCACGGCAAGACCGGCACCGGATCGCCGGGAGCCCGGTACGACGCGTCGCACGCGTATGGCTGGTTCGTCGGCTGGGCGACCAGAGGGCCGCGCAAGCTCGCGTTCGCGTACCTGATCCAGGACGAGCAGCGACAGACGCCGAATGCCGGCCTGCGCGCGCGCGACACGTTTCTCGACGCGCTGCCGGCGCTCGCGGAACCGGGCCGCCCGCAATGAGCGCCGGCCCGCGCAACGCACGGATCGACCTGCTGCGCGGCATATCGATCCTGCTCGTCCTGCTGCATCACTTCAATATTCCATACGCGTTGGGCGACACGACCGTCGCGCGCGCGTTCGGCCGCGATGCCGTGCATGCGGTGGTGCGCAACGGCAACTACGGCGTGACGATGTTCTTCGTGATCTCCGGCTATCTGATCACGTCGAATGCGCGCCGCCGATGGGGCAATCTCGGCGCGATCGACGTGCGCACGTTCTACGTGTCGCGCGTCGCGCGCATCGTGCCGTGCCTGCTCCTGCTGCTCGCGATCGTCGACGGACTCTCGGCGGCCGACGTGCCGGTCTTCATGAATCACGCGCCGCAGGGTGTCGCCGTGTCGCTGTGGCTCGTGAATCTCGCGTCGCTGACGTTCTGGATGAACGTGCTGATCGGCGCTTACGGGTGGGTCAACTACGCGCTGGGCGTGCTGTGGTCGCTGTCGGTCGAAGAAGTGTTCTACCTGTCGTTTCCGCTGCTGTGCGTCGCGCTGCGCCGCGACGCGTGCCTGTTTGCGTTCTGGACATGTATCGCCGCGATCGGCCCGCTCTACCGTCTCACGCATGCCGACGACGAAGGCGGCTTTCTCTACGCGTATTTCGCGTGTTTCGACGGCATCGCGATCGGCTGCTGCACGGCGCTGCTGGCCGAACGCGCGCGCTGGCAGGCGCTGGCTGCCAAGCCCGTACAGTGGATCGTCGCGATCGCGATGGTCGTGCTCTACCTCGCGTGGCCGATCGCGGAAAGCCATGTCCTCGGCGTGACCGCGATGGCGCTCGGCACGTCCGTGCTGCTGATCGGCTCGCACGCGGCAAGCGCGCCGACGCGCGGCCGCCTGCTCGCGTCGTTGCGCTGGGGCGGCCGGCTCAGCTACGAGCTGTATCTGTTCCACCTGATCGTGCTCGGCGCGCTGCGCACTTGCTGGCCGCCGTCGGCCACACATGGCGACGACAAGCTGCTGTTGCTGGTCGCGTATCTGGCACTGTCGGCGGCACTGAGTGCGGCGATCGCGCGCGGGATTGCGACGCCGCTGGATCGCGCGATCAAGCGCGCCCGGCCACATCCGTCTGCTCGTATGCCGGACGGCGCGGTTCTAAACTCCAAATCGGAATCCCCCAATAACTGACATCGGTATCGAACTGCCAGCCTGGGGCATTCCGGTGATGTTTGGCGCCATCTACTGGCCATTGACGCTGTTTTTCGGCGGCCTCTCGCTGTATGTCGGCGTGCTGCGCGCGCGGCATCGCGCGCATCATCTTCATCGCGAGCGCGCTGCTGCTCATCGCCGATGCAGGCCTCGGGATCTACTACGCCATTGCCGGGTATTAGGCGGCGGCACATGGCCCCATCGGCGAACGATATCCGCGGATTTCACGGTGCGGCCCCGATCGCGCCGATACGCGTACGGGCCGGCGCCTCGCCCCCTCCGCGCAATCCGCACTTCACCGCAAATTGGTCTTCGCCAATTCCACGATCTCGTCCCCCCGTCCGCTCAGGATCGCCCGCAGCATGAACAGGCTGAACCCCTTCGCATGCGCGAGTTCGATCTTCGGCGGCATGGCCAGCTCGTACTTCGACGTGACGACGTCGACGAGCGCCGGCCCGTCGTGCGCGAACGCCGTGCGCAGCGCGTGTTCGACGTTCTCCGAATGTTCGACGCGTACGCTGAAAATGCCCGCGCCCTTCGCGATCGCCGCAAAATCCGTCGCGCTCAAATCGACGTTCGTATCGAGATACCCGGCCGCCTTCAGCTCCATCGACACGAAGCCGAGCAGGCTGTTGTTATAGACGACGATCTTGATCGGCAGATTGAGCTGGCGCGCGCTCAGCAGATCGCCGAGCAGCATCGACAGCCCGCCGTCGCCGGACAGCGACACGACCTGCCGCCCCGGATGCGCGCCCTGCGCGCCGAGCGCCTGCGGCATCGCGTTCGCCATCGAGCCGTGATTGAACGAGCCGTGCAGTTGACGCTTGCCGTTCATCGTCAGATAGCGCGCGGCCCATAGCGTCGGCGTGCCGACATCGGCCGTGAAGATCGCGTCGTCGGCCGCGACTTCGTCGACGATCTTCGTCAGGTATTGCGGATGAATCGCGCGGCCGGGCGGCTCGGCCACCGCGAGATCGTCGAGCCCCTTGCGCGCGGCCGCATAGTGCTTCAGCGCGTTCTCGAGGAAGCGCCGTTGCGTCTTGCGCGTCAGGCGCGGCAGCAGCGCCGCGAGCGTTTCCTTCACGGTGCCGACCAACCCGAGCGCAAGCGGCGCGCGATGGCCGAGCTGCGAACCCTTCCAGTCGATCTGCGCGATCTTCGCATTCGACGGATAGAACGGCCGGTACGGAAAATCCGTGCCGAGCATCAGCAGCGTGTCGCACGATTCCATCGCGTGATAGCCGGAACTGAAACCGATCAGCCCCGTCATCCCGACGTCGAACGGGTTGTCCCATTCGACGAACTGCTTGCCGCGCAACGCATGCACGACGGGCGCGCCGAGCGTGTCGGCCAGCGCGACGACTTCGTCGTGCGCGCCTTGCGTGCCGCTGCCGCAGAGCAGCGTGACCGCGTCGGACGCGTTCAGCAGCGCCGCGAGTCGATCGAGATCGGCGTCGGCCGGCACGATCGACGGCGGCGCCGCGTCGTTCCAGCGCGGCGCTTCGTCGGGACCGTCGCCGAGCGCGATGTCGCCCGGCAGCACGATCACGGCGACGCCGCGCTCTTCGATCGCGGTGCGCATCGCGCGCGCAAGCAGGCGCGGGAACTGCGACGCGTTGGTTACCAGTTCCGCAAAGTGGCTGCATTCGCGGAACAGTTCCTGCGGATGGGTTTCCTGGAAATAGCCGAGGCCGATCTCGGTCGACGGGATGTGCGCGGCAATCGCGAGCACCGGCTGATGATTGCGATGGCAGTCGTAGAGCCCGTTGATCAGGTGCAGGTTGCCGGGGCCGCAACTGCCCGCACACACGGCGAGCCGCCCGGTCGACGCGGCATCGGCGCCGGCCGCGAACGCCGCGCTTTCCTCGTGGCGCGTATGCATCCACCGGATCGAGCCGATCTGGCTCAGGCTGAACGACAGGCCGTTCAGGCTGTCGCCGGTCACGCCCCAGATACGCTCGACGCCCGCTGCCGCGAGTGTCTTTGCCAGATATTCCGCCATCGTCTGTCTTGCCATGATGCCCTCGCTCGCAGGTTGGGTTGTCGCGACATGCCAGTGTGCGTGGGCGCCGGTTCGTCCCGCGTGCCGGCGCGGCACCTCTGCGCATGATAGACAAACGCGGGAATCGGCGTTCTGAACGCGCATCCATGCGCATCGTTCCGCCGCGCGTGAATGCGCGGCGGCCGTCATCGGTTCGTCAGACGCGCGACAGGCAAACGAAACGGGCCGGCGCGTCGATGCTAAACCGGCAACGCATGCGTCGGAAGAATCTCTTGAGCGCCATGACTATCGGCAATGACGCGACGGATATGCGCGAATCGCCTCCGCGCCAGTGCTCTCCATGTGAAGGGTCGATCCGGCCTTCGCCGAAATCGCGACATGCACTACGCGACGATGTCACGACGTGCCGGCACCGGCCTGCTCCGAGCAAGCCGTCTGCCCCGGCACCGACACGACACGCCCTTTCAACGGCAACGGCACGCCCGGATAGACGTTGAAATCGTCGAGCACGTGCCCGTCCACTTTCGCGCCCTTGACCGTATATCGAACGTTGCCGGTCGCGGTCAGGCGTGCGCCCGTCGCATCGCAGGTCATCGACAGCCCTTCGCGCGTGCGGTCCGGCAACTGGCGCACCAGCCCGCTGAACGCCAGGCTGACGAGCACGGTCCCGGTCGCGCGCGCCTTTTCTCCGGAGGAGACGTTCAACACGGGTTTCACGTCGAGGCGATACACCGTCTCGGTTTCCACCGCGCGCAACGGCTTCAGCGTGATCGTCTTGCTCTGCCCGGGCGCCAGGCTGATCTTGAACGGGAACGCGTACAGCGCCGGCTGCTCGCTCTCGCCAACCGGTTCGACCTTTTCGTCGGCCAGCGGCACGCCGGGATTCAGCAGGCGCGACAGCGAAATGCTGACGTATTCCGGGCGATCGCCGTTGTTGATGACCTGAACGGCAGTTTCCTGACCATCGATGACAATCTCCTTCGGTATCAGATCGATCGCGGCCGGCACCGATGCCGGCATCATCAGGCACGCGGTGAACGTTGCGGAGAAGCGGGCAAGCAGGGATAGATTCATCGTGAACGATTCGACGGAGGTTCGCGCTGCAAGCGGCAGCCATCGCAGCCCCGAAACGGCACACGGACGGCAACGCGTCACGCTGCCGTAGAGGAAGGTCAAAAGACTGCGGCCGAGGCGTGCACACGACCGCCGCTACGAGCGCGTCAGCGCGTCTTGATGGTGGGCTCGAATGTGAGCGACAGCACACCGCTGTATGTGCCGGCGGTCGCCTTGAAGTCGCCAGCTGGCGGATACGCGGCAACCGCCAGCGTGTAGTAACCGACCGAATCCTCGCCTGCGACCGGCGGCACGGGATTGCTGAACGTCGTGCCCTGCCCCGTCACGATCGGCTTCGGCTGGCCGCCATCCGGTGCCAGCGTGACGGACGGCCGCTGGAACAGCTTCTGCGGGTCGGCCTGATTGCGGATCTCGAGCGGCGTGTCGAGGCGAACCTGAAATGTGCCGCTCGTCGACAGCACGCGCAGCCGCGCTTCCACTTCGTAGGGCGTATCCCAGCCACCCAACTGCTTCATTTCGAGGCCGCTGTCGAACCAGCCGCCCTTTTCGTCGGTGACGTCGAAGTTGTCCCGCGGCACGACGGTGGCCGTGATCGTGCTGCTCGTCTTGCCGCTCAGCGGGACCTGCTGCGCCATCGCGAAAGCCGGCAGCATACACGCGGCAACCAGCCCGTATGCGGCGATGCGTTTTGTCATATCGACTCCCATGCTCTGGTGTTCCGAACCGGCACACTGGCCCGCCGTCAGGTTTTAGTGACGACCGTAAATGTCAGAACGTCGTGGTATTGCCCGACTTTCGCATCGGCCGGCACGTTCGTCGTGAATGTCGGCATCCAGCACGATCGCCCGCCCGAATCCAGCGGAACGGTCATGCCGCCCGTATTCGGCAACGGTATATTCACCGCGCCGTTGGACAACTCCACGGTGTACGGAATGGTGTCCGTTCCATTCTTGAGCCGATAGCGTCCGTTGATCGTACCTGCCGCGCTGGTCGCATCGATCACGAAGCGCTTGCCGTTGACCGCGCTACCCGAATATTTGAAGCAGAGAGCGTCGTCGATATTGGGAAAGGACTTCTTTCCCTCGCCGCGCGGCAATTCGCCAAGATCCCAGTTCGGCGCGGTGACGTCGATCGCGACCGGCTGCGGCGGTTCCGGTGGCGTGATCGGATTCACGAGCTTGCAGCTGCCCGATCCACCATAACGCGCGAGATATGCCGCCCCTTTGATTTCAGCGATATCGTAGCCGAAGTAGCTACCGGGGTTGACACCCTCAGCGAGCTTGCTGGCGTAGTTTCCGGCTTGAATGGACAACGCGGGCCAGTGTTCTATTTTGGCATTGTCGACGATCACCGTGACCTGTGCCGTAAACGCCCTGGTCACCCCCCACCAGGTATAGGCCGGCGGATTCAGGCCGTCGCCGATTTTGTATCCGTTGTACATGACGTAGCCGCGCCCGGGGGCTACGATAGTCTGCCGATTGCCACCCATGTAAACCGCCCGTGCAATGTCGCTGCTTTGAAACATCCTGCCATTCTTGTCGTATGCGTAAACCAGTATCCCGCGTGAAAGGAATGGCTGCCCCAAGGTTCGGCCCTCACTGGGCTTGTAATCGATCGATACGCGCAGCGAGCTGGTTCCGTCTCCGTTATCGGTCCACGAGCACGAGTGATATCGGTCGCTGATATCCAATTCCGCAAGCCAGAATCCGGTGGCATACGCGTGATCGGCAACGAAACATGCAAGCATCGGAACCGTGAACGCGATCCACCGCTTGCTTTCCGTCGCACGCCTGATTACCGCTGAAATAATGCTCAACATAAGCTCCTCGCCTCTCTCGCCGACGCGCCCTCGCGTTCCCGTACGTCGCCACCGCCGCGACACCGTTATCACTTGTCGCGGCCCAGGTGATAAATCACCGCACCGTATCCCACACTGACAAAAAGCGGTGCGGGACCGCGCTCGGCATCGCGGCCCTCGACTCTGATCAGTTCGTTTGGCCGGAACGTCACGCGCCACACTTGCGTCTCCTCCGGTACGGCGAACACTTTCAACGTCATCCGGTATTTCTGCCCCGGCGCGAGCGACAGCCGGTTCGGCGTAACGAGCAGGCCGGGATGCGGCACCTCGTCGATCGGCGCACGCTGTTCCGGCATGCGCCCCGGATTCGTCACCAGCTCCTGCGACACCGTCAGGTAAAGCGGCGTGTCGCCAACGTTCTCGACCCACAATTCGCCCGGCGGCTTGCCAGCCTCGAGCGTCAACTCCGGGCGCGACAGCTTCAGCATGCCGGCCGCGACGCTGCTCGTGCAGTACGCGGCGATCAGCACGCCGGTGGCACAACACCGCGCACCGGCGGCGAACGCGCGTGCTGCCGGCATGCGCACCGTCACTCGCATATCAGCGTCACGGGCTTCTCGCCGGCATCCAGCTTGATCTGCTTCGTCGCGAAGTGCTGCGGCATGCCGGGGAATACGGCGACGGTCTGCGCCGGCCGGCCATCGCCGACGCTAACGTCGTGGAATACCGAGCGGACGGTGCCCCTGCTTTCCAGCGTGATCCCGCCGTTCTCGCAGCGATGCGTCCATGCAGCATGCTGCTTCAACGGCTTCGGCAAATGCCGAACCAGCACGCCATAACCGATCGACACCGACAGCGGTGCGGTGATCTTGTCCTTCGGTGCCTCGTCGACCTTCAGCGACTTGACCGGGATGATGTAAAGCCGATAGAGCTCTTCCTGCGGTACTTCCGTCAGCGACTGCAGCGTGATCTGCCGCGACTGGTTCGGGCCGAGCGTCAGCTTGTCGGGGCTTGCGATCAGGCCGGGCCGCTCGAGCTCGCCGAGATCGACCTTCTGTTCCGGCGTGATGCCGGGGTTCATCACCTTCTGGACCGAAATGGACAGATACATCGGCTCGTCGCCCATGTTCTTGACCGTCACGCGCTGGTCGTGCTCGCTGACGACCCGCGTCGTCGCGGGCGTCACCATCAATTCGCCGGCTGCCAACGCCGGAATCGCCACGGCGGATAACAGTCCTGCCACCAGTGACAACATGCCTGTCGGTTTGAACGTCATATTTTTCATCCTTCGTGTTACTGCGCGACGCCCGCGCTGCAGCGGTAGTACGACCCGCTCGCATCCTTCAGGCTGCACGTGTACTGATAACCGTCGCCGGCGACCGTGAGGTCCGACAACATCTTCTTGCTGACGATCGAGAACAACCCGTTGCGGTAGACGGTGTCGCCGGTCTCGGCGATCTTCCCGCTGATCGGCTTGCCTTCCTGATCGATCAGGAACCCGCTGTAAATCATGTTGATGTCGACCTTCGCGCTGGCCGAATACACCTGGCCCGGATGTGCGCGCAGGATGTTCGCCGGCACCTCGATGTTCATGTCGAGTTTGTTGCTGTTGCTCAGCACGCGGGCGAACGGCACGTCGCTGTATGGGTTGAGCGGCACCGCATAGGTGCTGTTGCCGCCGACCGGATTGCCTTCGACGTTGAAGCCGTATTCCATCCCGTCGATGTTCGGCGTGCGCAGCAGCATGGCACTGCCGCTGCTGCTGTAGCGACCGAACGCAATGCCTTCCCGGCTCGCTGCGAACATGCCGCGATAGTTGAAGTCGAGGTTCGCGGCGTCGCCGTTGTAGCCGAGGTTCAGCGATGCATCGCCGCGCGTGCCCGAACGGGTGCCATACACGTTCATCCCGTAGTCGCTGCCAACCCGGCTGCCCGTCACGCCCAGCGTGGTCGTGCCGAAACCGTCCCGGAAATCCTTCCGGTAGTCGCCGCTCAACTGCGTCTGGCCGCCCGAATGCGCCGCGTTGAAGCTCGCCTGCGCCCTGTCGAGCTGCATCGTCATGTTGAAATAGACGCCGTAGCCGCCACTGCCGGAGCCGCGCACGAAGCTGCCCTTCTGCACGCCGAGCGCAAAGGTCGCCCACAGGCCGTTCGGCCGATAGTTCCAGCGCACTTCGGCCTGCTGCGTCTCGTTGAACGGTGAGCGCTGATAGTTGTAGCTGGCCGTCGCGCGCCGAATGTTCCGGCTGTACGACACGCTCGTGCTCGACGTGCCCGTGTAGAACCGCGACACGTCGTTGTTCAGATACCGGCTGACCATCACGTTGCCGAGCACTTCGTGGGTCGCGGCCAGCGTCACGTAGCCGCCCGCGCCGCGCTCGCCGCCCAGCACGCCGAGCGTCGGCGAAAGATCGATGCCGGCGAGCATCGTCGGCCGCGTGACGTTGATTTCGGCCGCCCAGTCTCCGGCATGACCGGCCAGCGTCGACGCGTTCATGTAGAACTGGCGGAAATTGCGGCTCATCGCGGCTTCCATCAGGAAGCCACCCTGCTCGCGCATCTCCTTGCCGACCGTGAAGCGCCACGCATTGCCGGCGGCCCTGCCGAAGTTGACGTTGTTGATCTCGCGGACTTCCTGGCTGACCACGTGGCCGCTGCGATCGACGAGGCGCACCTCCACCGCGTAGTAGCCGCCGGGCAGATCCGCGAAGCTGATCTCGTTGCGGCCGAGCGCGGCGGGCCGCTTCAGGATCAGGCGCCCGCCGCGATAGAACTCGTAGTTCCCTTCGCCCGTCGCATACAGGATCAGCGAGCCTACGCTGCGATTGACCTCGAGATTGCGCTGGCTGCCGACCGTCACGAACTGGTCGAAGCCCGGCGACAGCAGCGTACTGACCGCCCCCGATGCATAGTCGATGCTGTTCTGCTTGCCTGCACGCACATACGTGCTGGCGAAATTCTTCTGCAGGTAGTACGACGAGACGCCTTGCGTGCCGATGCTGTTGCCGCGCGTCTCGGTATGGTTCACATACCAGCTCAGATAGCCGAAGCTCTGCGAGGGCAAGCCGACCCACGTCGTGCCGTTCACGTTGAACGCGCGATAGCTGTCCGTCGCTGCGCGCACGTCGACCGACTGGTTGTTGACGAGCCCGAACGCGGTTTCCGGCACGTAATAGTCTTCGCGCGTATCGCGGATCGAGATCGACCGCCTCAGCTTGTCGATCGTGACGTAGTAGCCGGCGATTTCGACGTCGCAACCGTTGCGACAGCGCTTGTAGTCGAGCTGCGACACGACGCTGCGGATCGTGTCGACCTCGTCCGGCGAGATGCCGTTCGCTGCATATTTCTGCGCATCGAATTCGAGTGATGCGGCGGTTGCCGAATAGCGAATGAATCCCGGAAGCGTTCTGCCCTTGAACGTCGCGACATAGTTTGCGCTATCGTCCATTTCAGCCGCACTGAACCCTTCAGGTACGCCATACGATACCTTGACTTCTGCGTACGAGTGCGAATAAACGAACAGGAATGCACTCAGCCACAGCTTATTGAGTTGAAACGGAGCTTGAAAGGCAGACACGCTTTTTTTATTGAATTGGATCTGAATTCGAATCGGCTATGGAAATCGGAATGATTCGATGAGGGGAAAACGGCCCCGGTGAGCCCGGGGCCGAAAGATGGCTTACTCGCCCGCGCCGCCCGCGCCACCGCCGCCTGCTGCTGCGACCGGCTCGAACACCATCACGAGATCGCCGCTGTAGCTGCCGTTCGTGCTGCGGTTGCCGACGGCCGTCGGTGCGTCGACGGCGATCGTCAGATCGTGCAGCTCGTCATAGCCGCCATTGCCCGCGACGACCTGCGTGATCTTTTCCTGCTTGCCGAAAGCAAGGGTCTTGTTGCCGGCGGCGCTCGCCAGCGTCACGACCGGGTTCACCATCGAATAGCCGTTGCCCGACGACAGCTTCAGTTCCTGCGCCAGCGACACGTTGAAGTCCGCGCCCTTGGTCCACACGCGGATCGGCAGCGTCTTCTGGAACTTCGCCTGCTTGTAGTCCACGGCTTCCAGCTCTTCCGTCGAGTACCACGACGAACCATCCGGCTTCGAGACGAAAATGCCGTCGTTGATCTGCGCGGTGAGCGTGATCTTCTTCGACACTTGATTGTCGTTCGCCGGCGCAGCGTGAGCGAGACCGATCAGCGCACCGCTCAGACCCAGAGCTACTATGAGTTGCTTAATTTTCATATCGTTATTCTCTAGAAAAATGGTTTTCCGAAATCAAGGCATTTTCGCCCGACATGTGGAATGGATATCCACGGACGAAATAGTCAATTAACCAGAAATAATTCTGAATAGGATGATTTCGAAACTTCGTCGATAAAAGGTAGGTCTGGCACGAATTTTTATTTCTTTTTTTGCCAGATTCGTTCTCAACAATGAAACGTCACGCTTTTTTCACATTTCCAACCACAGACCGATCGACTGCGATACAGCGAAGCCGCACCGTTCGTCACGAACGGGCGGACGCAGCCGACGCACCGAACGACGCCTGCTAAACCGGCAACGCATGCGTCGAAAGAATCTCCTTGAGCACCATGAACGACCTCACCTGCCGCACGCCCGGCAGATACAGCAGTTGCTCCGCGTGCAGCCGATTGAAGCTCTCGTTGTCGCGCGTGCGCACGAGCATGAAGTAGTCGAATTCGCCGGTCACGACATGGCATTCGACGCAGCCCGACACTTTCTGCGCGGCCGTCTCGAACGCGGCGAACGCTTCGGGCGTCGAGCGGTCGAGCACGAAGCCGATCACGACCAGCATGCCGGCCCCGAGCGGCTTCGGATCGAGCAGCGCGACGATCCCGCGGATCAGCCCCATTTCCTTCAGCCGCTCGACGCGCCGCAGGCAGGCGGGCGCGCTGAGCTTCACCTTCGCGGCGAGGCTGACGTTCGAGATGGACGCATCCCGCTGCAGCTGGCGAAGAATCGCGCGGTCGATGCGATCGAGCGCCGGCGCGACGTCGCCAGGCGAAGCCGCTGTCCTTTCTAATTTCATTGCGTCTGTCTCCGTTTCAACGAACTGAAATTGCTGGATCGACGTGATTGCATTCGACAACGTAGGCCGGCGCGATTTATTTCGCAAGCTCATTTCGTGTCGATATTCCTATCATTTTCTGACGCGATGCGCGGTCATCGGCCATGCGCGAGCGATACCGTCTTCCCCTCACCGTCTCCGGAGCACGCCGATGAACCTGCAACGCTTCCCCCGTTATCCGCTGACGTTCGGCCCGACGCCGATCCAGCCGCTCAAGCGCCTGAGCGACCACCTCGGCGGCAAGGTCGAGCTCTACGCGAAACGCGAGGACTGCAACAGCGGTCTCGCGTTCGGCGGCAACAAGACGCGCAAGCTCGAATACCTGATTCCCGACGCGCTCGAGCAGCATGCGGACACGCTCGTCTCGATCGGCGGCGTGCAGTCGAATCAGACGCGGCAAGTCGCGGCGGTCGCCGCCCATCTCGGCATGAAGTGCGTGCTCGTGCAGGAGCACTGGGTCAACTATGACGATCCCGTCTATGACCGCGTCGGCAACATTCAGCTATCGCGGATGATGGGCGCCGACGTGCGGCTCGTGCCCGACGGCTTCGACATCGGCATTCGCCGCAGCTGGGAGGAAGCGCTCGAAAGCGTGCGACAGGCGGGCGGGCGGCCGTATCCGATCCCGGCCGGCTGCTCCGAGCATCCGCTCGGCGGCCTCGGCTTCGTCGGCTTTGCGGAAGAAGTGCGCGCGCAGGAGGCGCAGCTCGGCATACGCTTCGACTACATCGTCGTCTGCTCGGTCACGGGCAGCACGCAGGCCGGGATGATCGTCGGCTTCGCGGCCGACGGACGCGCCGATCGCGTGATCGGCATCGACGCATCGGCGACGCCCGCGCGCACGCGCGAGCAGATCACGCGCATCGCGCGTCATACGGCCGAGCTCGTCGACCTCGGCAGCAATATCACGGACGCCGACGTCGTGCTCGACACGCGTTATGCCGGCCCCGAGTACGGGTTGCCGAACGAAGGCACGCTGGAAGCGATCCGGCTCTGCGCGCGGCTCGAAGGCGTGCTGACCGATCCCGTCTACGAAGGGAAATCGATGCACGGGATGATCGACAAGGTGCGGCGTGGGGAATTCGAGCCGGGATCGAAGGTGCTGTATGCGCATCTCGGCGGGGTGCCCGCGTTGAGCGCATACAGCGCGATCGTCGCGGACGGTTGATGCGATCCGGCCGCGGGCGCGATGTGCGATGGGCGCCGTGTGTCGCGCGTCGCACGCTGCCTGGTATGTGCGACGCGTTACACGTCGGCGTCGAGCCGGGCAAGCGCACGCGCGATCGCTTGCTCGAAGTCCGGCCAGTTCGCGTCGACGGTGCCCGCCTCGACCGCGCGCTCCATCGCCGCGCAGGCATCACACGCGTCGGCATCGCCGGCAAGCGCGAAACCGCCGCGCATCGAATGCAGTTCGAGCCGCAGCGTCGCGACATCGCCGCGTGCCGCCGCGTCGTCGAGCAATGCCATCGAGCGGCGCGTCGCCGCGCGCAGCGTGTCGCGTACGTCGTCCGACAGCACGGGCGGGGCGTCGTGCGCGGTTTCCGCCGTATCGCGCGCCGATGCGGCGCGCCGGCCTGCGTGTCGCGTCAGCGCCGCATCGAGCACCGCGATCGACAGCGGCTTCAGCACGAGCTCCGCGATACCGACCTGCTCGCAGCGACGATAGTCGTCCTCCGTCGCGTGCGCGGTCATCGCGATCACGGGCACGCCCGCACGCTGCTCGCGCAGGAAATTCGCGAGCGCATAGCCGTCGAGTTCCGGCATTCCGAGATCGGTCAGTACGACGTCGAACGGCGCTTCGAAGAACGCGCGCATCGCTTCGATGCCGTTCTCGACGATCGTCGCGCTGTGATGCAGCGCTTCCAGTTGATCGCGCAGCAGCGCGCGGCTCGCGGGATGGTCTTCGGCGACCAGCACGCGAATCGGCGCTGCGTCGCGCGCGACATCGGCGCTGCCCGGCGCGTCTTGCGTCGTCGTGCCCGGCTGCGCGGCGCGCCAGTTCGGCGGCGCTTCCGGTAGCGGCAGCGTCACGCACATCGTCGTGCCTTCGCCTTCGCGGCTGTCGACGGTCAGATCGCCGTGCATCAGCATCGCGATGCGCCGGCACAGCGGCAGCCCGAGCCCCGTGCCGCCGAAGCGGCGATAAATCGACGCGTCGGCCTGGATGTACACGTCGAACAGCGTCGGCAGGCTGTCGGCCGGTATCCCGATCCCGGTGTCCGCAACGCGGATCTCGACGCGCGCGCCGCCCGCGCCGCGCACCACGCGTTGCGCATCGATCGACACGCTGCCGCGCTCGGTGAACTTGATCGCGTTGTCGACGAGATTCGACACGATCTGACGCAGCCGCACCGGGTCGCCGACATACCCGTCGGCCAGCTCCGGCGCCATGCGACACGTCAGCTCGAGCCCTTTCGCGCTCGCGAGCGGGCGATAGAACGCGGCGATGTCGTCCAGCACGTCGCGCACGTCGAACGGGATGCGCTCGATCGTCATCTGGTTCGACTCGGCCTTCGACAAGTCGAGCACGTCGTCGATGATCCGCAGCAGCGCATCCGACGACGACGCGATCGTGTCGAGCCGCCGCCGTTCGGTCGGCGCGAGCGGCGCGCGCGCCATCAGCTCGAGGTTGCCGACGATCGCGTTCAGCGGCGTGCGGATCTCGTGGCTCATCGTCGCGAGGAACGTCGACTTCGCCTTGTTCGCCGACTCCGCGGCGACGCGCGCCTCGTGCAGCTTCTGCTCCATCTGCTTGCGCGCGGTGATGTCGGTCAGCGTGCACAGCAGCGCGTCGACGCCGCGATAGCGCGTGCGCATGATGTTCGCGACGATGTGCGGCGTATCGGCCCGGTCCGGATCGATCGGCAGCTCGCACGTGACGACCTTCGCGTAGCCGCCTGCGTCGCGCTGCTCGCGATAGGCCCGCCACAGCCGCTTGCCGAGCGGCACACCCGACGCGAGCCGCTCGTAGCGCGCCATCGTTTCGTTGCTGACGATGGCGTCGCCGTCCGCGAGCGACAGCAGCGCGAGCCCCGCCGGCGCGGTGCGGATCAGCGCGCGGTTCAGCGCGTCGCTTTCGATCAGCCGGATCGCGCGACGATATGCCGGACGCAGCGCGCGCCGATCGAACGCGACGATCGCGAGCCACAGCGCGGCGATCGCGAACAGCGCCGCGCCGGCCGTCACGCCGAGCGACACCGCCAGCGCTTCGACGATGCTGCGCCACGAGAACGTCGTGACGAACACGAGATCGGATTCGGGCAGACGATCGCCAATCACGAAGCGTGTGCCGACGCGGTGCACGGCCGCACGCACGTCGCCCGGCGCACGCGCGAATGCGAGCGCGCGCTCGACGAGCGCCGCCTCGACCGGCGCGCCGACCGCGACCATTCCGCGTGCGTCGACGAGCGCATGCGCGTCGTCCGCATAGTCGGGCTTCATGATGGTGCCGACCTGCGCGCGCGTGTTGATCACGAGCCACGCGACCGGCTGCCCGGACGCATCGCGCACGGGCCGCGACAGTCGCCATACGGGGCGGCCGAGCAGCGTATCGTCGCGCGTGTCGAGCAGCGCGTCGTCGCGGCCGTCGATCGTGCGCAGCGGCACGCCGATACCGCGGCGCGGCTCGACGCTGCGAATCAGCGCATGCATGTCGATCGCATCGAGCCGGCCCGCCAGCCGGCCGACCGGCTGGACGCCGACGATGCCGATGAAGTCGCCGTGCGTACCGATCAGATAGGCGCTGAGCCCCGCGTTGATCGTGTGCGGCATCGACACCGCGATCATGTCGGTCTGCTGAAACAGCAGCGCGACGTACCGCGAATACGCGGCGGCGCCGCGATCGCGCGTGAGGTCCGCGAGCACGGCCGTCGACGGCAAGCCCGCGCGGCCGCTGACGATCAGCCGGCCGTGCGCGTCGTCGAGCCGGCGCAGCTGCGCGGGCGTCGCGCGCGGGTCGGTGCGCTCGAACATCTCGATGCTGTCCGCATGATGCGTGAGCAGCGCGTTCGCGACCTGCAGCTCGGCATGCAGTTCGGCTTCGCGCCCGAGAAAGGCCGAGCGCGCCCGCGCGAGGAAGTCCGACACGTCGAGCAAGACGATCAGCACCGCGCACGCGAGAATGAACACGGTGACGGCGGCCCCGCCGCCGTACAGCAGCGCGCGCTGCTGACGGCGCACGCGGGCCGGCTCGAATCGTTTGACGGTGGCGGACGCGCTGCGCGCGGCGAGCTTTTTCAGTTCCGTGGGCATACGCTCGGCTGCTGCGGAAGGCGCATAGGCGCCGGGGCGGTGGAAACGATCGTCGCGCACGCGCCTGCTGCCGCAGCGTGCGCCAGGCGGCGGTGCGGCGCGATCACGGCCGGGCCTTCCGCCGCATATTGGCCGCCGGATCGGGCAGCATGCCCTCGTCGGCGAAACGGATCAGATCCGCGTCGCGGACGATGCCGAGCTTCTTCATCGCACTCGCTTTCTGCGAACTGATCGTCTGCTTGCTGCGATGCAGCTGCGAGGCGATCTCGCCGACGGTCATGCCCGCGGCGTACAGGCGTACGACTTCGATTTCGCGCGTCGTGAGCCGCCGCTCGGTGACCGACGAGCCCGCACTGTCGAGCAGATGCCGGATGTGCGGCGACTGATAATCGGCACACACGAACGCGGCGTGGACGGCACCGACCAGATGCGAGATCGCGTCGGACTTGCTCAGAATGCAGCCGACGCCTTGCCGGCGAATCGCGTGCAGCACGCTCGGGTTGTCGATCATCGTGATCGTCACGATCCGCAGCGCCGGATAGCGGCGTTGCAGGAACGAGAGCAGCACGAGCCCGTCGCCGAACTTGCCGCCCGGCATCACGTAGTCGAGCACCAGCACGTCGCTCGGCTTCTCTTCCAGCGCCGCGACGAGATCGGTCGAGTTCGATACGGTCCCGACGAGCTCGATCGTGCTGCTTTCGGCCAACACCTTCGACATGCCGATCGCGGACGACGGGTGGTCGTCCGCCACCATCACCCGCACGCAGAATTCATCCATGGTCTCTGTTCTCCCCGGCTTCGGCGATGTGCTCGCTCATGGCCGTCATCGGCCGCGCGCCGTGCGGCCTGACCCGTTCGGCGGCTCCGCCGGTTCGACGGATCGGACAGGCAAGCAGCATCAAATATCCAGACAATAGCATCGGTGAACCGCTTGCGCGCCACGCGCAACGGGCCGACCGGCGCAGATCGCCGCGATCATGCGAACGCCGTGCGCCCGCAGCGTACGCGTGCGCGGCATCGCGGGCGGACCGCGTGCCGCGCCGCGCAGGTGCGCCGGTGCAATTCGTTGCGTACGCACCTTCAACGGCCGTTCGCGCCCTCGCCGGCCATCCCGGCCTCGCGTCGCGCGTTTTTGGCGGCCTGCTTCCACGCCTTGATCGCATGCCGCCGCTGCAACGGCGACATGATCAGAAACTCGTTGATGCTCGCGAGAAATTCTCGCCGAGACTTCTCCGGAAGCATCGCGAAGTCGAGCAGCAGCGCGATGACTTTCTCCATATGGTGCACGGTCTCTCTCCGCCTCAAAATAATCCGCGCCGCGCCCGGACGGCGGCGACGGTCTGCCTTCGATACGTCGGACATTGGCGGCAGCGCGCACGCGGCGGCACGTCATGCGATGCCGTCATGCGATAGCTGCGCCATGTCCTGTTCTTGTCGTTCCACGTCGTCGACATGCTTGCCGCGACGTCGCGCCACACCTGCGAGCACGCCGCGCAGACGCACGAGCGTCACCGGCTTCGTCAATACGCTCTGCACGTTCGCGGCCGCGCAGCGGCGTGCGTCGTCCGGCGCGAGATGCGTCGTGACGATCGCGACGCTGCACGGCATGCCGCGCGCGTGCACGGCTTCGGCGAGCGCGCATGCGGCCATGTCGGGCAGATCGGTGCCGATCAGCAGCAGATCCCAGTCGCTGCGGTACAGCAGGTCGAGCGCTGCACCCGCGAGGCCGACGACGTGCACGGCACAGCCGAGCACGTCGAGCTGCTCGCGCAATATCGTGCCGTTCACCGATGCGTCGTCGGCGAGCAGGACGCGCATCGTCGTGCGACCGTCGACGGCCGGCTCGGCCGTGCGATCGAACGGCGCGATCGCCGCCGTGCCGTCGCGCGCCGGCATGAGTGCCGCGCGCAGCGCGCCGAGCGCGTAGCTCGACACGCGCATCATGCGGCCGACGCGGCCCGGCTCGAGCGGGCCGTCCGGCGTCGCGAGCACGACCGGCGCGCTGCCGGCGAGCCGATCGAGTGCGTCGCGCGGCCACTCGTCGGCGTCGCCGAACAGCACGATCGCGCTCGCGCTCGAGCAGCGCGCGGCCGGTATCTGCGCCGGACACGCGTAGACGCGCACGTCGAATCCCCACGCGGCCAGATGCGGCAGCGCGAACTGCCGCCATTCCGCCTGACGCGCGACCAGCAGCAGCGTGCCCGCGTCGCACGCGACGGGCGCCGCGATCGGCTCGACGTCGAGGCCGAGCGGCAGCCGCACCGTGAAGCAGCTGCCGGCGCCCGGCGCGCTCGTCACGGCGATCCGGCCGCCCATCGCGGTGACGAGGCGATCGCACAGCGCGAGCCCGAGGCCCGTGCCGCCGTAGCGGCGCGCGATCGTCGCGTCGACCTGCGAGAACGCACGGAACAGCTTGTGCAGATCCGCGCTGCCGATGCCGATCCCCGTATCCTCGATCGCGATCGCGAGTTCCGCCGTGCCGCATTCGCCGCGCACGGCGCGCACGCGCGCGGTCACGTGTCCGTGCGCGGTGAACTTGATCGCGTTGCTGAGCAGATTGCCGAACACCTGCGCAAGCCGCGTCGGATCGCCGCGCATCCGCTGCGACGCGCTCGCCGCGATCTCGCAGAACAGCGGCAAGCCCTTCGCCTTCGCGACGGGTGCGTACGCGCCCAACTCGCGCGCGATCACGCCGATCGCATCGAATTCGATCGACTCGACCGGCATCGCGCCGGCCTCGACCTTCGTGAAATCGAGAATGCCGCTGACGAGCTCGAGCAGCCCCGACGCGGCATTGCGCAGCGTCTGCACGCGGCTGCGCTGCGGCAGGTCGAGCACCGAGCGCTCGAGCAGTTCGAGATTGCCGAGGATCACGTTCAGCGGCGTGCGGATCTCGTGGCTCATCGCGGCGAGGAACGACGATTTCGCCGCATTCGCGGAGTCGGCCGCGCGCACCGCTTCCTCGAGCTTCTGCACCAGCTGCCGCTTCGCTGTCACGTCGACGACCGCGACGATCAGCACGTCGCTCGCCTGATAGCGCGCATCGCGTGCAATCACTTCCAGATGCAGCGGCGGCGCATCGGCGCCGGCCGCCGCCTGCGCGTCGGACAGCACGAGTTCGATCTGAAACGGCGCGTTCGATGCGCCGGCGCGATACTGCGCGAGGATCTGCGCGGACAGCGTGCCGCAATCGCAGCCGAGTCGCGCGACACGTTCGGCGAGCACGGGACTGACGAGCATGAAACGCCCGTCCGCGCGCGAGATGAGGCCGAGGCCGATCGGCGACATCTCGATCACGCTGCGGCACAGCGATTCGCTGTCGAACACGCGCTGCGAGCGTGCATAGACGCCCGTCAGCACACGATGATGGAAGCGCACGAGCAGCACCCACATGATCGCGATCGTCAGCAGCGACGCGCCGAGCAGCAGGCCCGCGCGCAACGCGACGGTGGCGACGATGTGCGTCCACGACAGCGCATACGCGAGCGTCCATCCGGTCTTGTCGAGCGTGCCGCGGAACACGACATGGCCGCCGCGGAACACCGGCTCGTCGGCATCGCCCGGCTCGCGCGCGACGTCGAGATCGAGCAGCCGTGCGATACGTGCGTCGTCCTGCGCGACGCCGGGGCCGGCCGTGACGAGCCGGTTGTCGGCCGTGGTCACGAAGAACGTGCCGTCGGCCGCATTCGACGGCACCCACGAGAGCAGATAATCGGGCGCGTATTCGGTCACGAGCACGGCGAACGGCTCGCCGTCGACCTGCGCCTGCGCGGCGATCCGGATGCGCCGTTCGCCGGACACCGGATCGATGAACGGCGGCAGCCAGCGCACGTGCGGACGGCCGTGGCCGGCGCTCGGCGGTGCGTCGCCGAAATCGATGCGCAGCGCGTCCAGCGTGCGCGCGCGTTCGTCGGGCGTCGCGAGGCCGGCGCCGTCGCCGCGCGAGTTCGGCACGAGCCCGAACATCGCGGTGCGCGTGCTGTAGTGATAGCCGATCAGCGCATAGCCGCGATTGATCGAACTCGCCGCGCAGATCCGCGCGAGCAGCACCGACAGCGACAGGTAGCGCGCGACTTCGCGCCGGTCGACGGTCTGCCCCGGCACGCCGAACACGACCGACGGATACGGCGTGATCGCGATCTGCTGATCGCTCGCGTAGAAGGCGTCGACGACGTCGTCCGGCGCACGGTCGATGTCCCGCCAGATCAGTTGCGCGTTCGATACGCCATTGCGAAACGAGGTCTCGCTGACCTTGATTTCGTTGAGCGTCTGCACGAAGCCCGCGAGGAAGTTGCGCCGCTCGCCGTCGAGATAGCCGTAGACGATCGATGCCATCCCGAGCGCACAGGCGATCAGGATCAGGACCGTGACGACGATGCCGCCGCCGAACATCGAAATGTTCTGATAGCGTCGGATCGATTGGAGCGAACTGTCGGGCATGACACAGCGCGGGCGGCACGCCGCCCGGAATGCGCGCATTCCGGGCCGCCGTGCATCGCATGAACGAAACCGTACAAAAACGAAAACGGGTCGATCATGCCAAACGGCGACGAGAAAAACAGTTCTGAATCAACGGTTTAGTACTCGTCTGATTGGCTGGACAGACGAGTTCGGACTTGAACGATGTATCGCGCGTAGGGAGGGCGTACGGCGCGCACGCCGATCGCGATCGCGGAGTCGGTCGAACGCAGGTCGATGCAGATGGCATGCAAACGGCAGCGCACGGCGGTTCGGGGAGCGGTAATCGAGCGTGCTTCGCGTAGTCTCGCGATGATCGGGGGAAGGCGGGATAGGGAAGACGGAACGCGAATCGCACGCGGCATGCCGGCCGCGGCCGGCCGCCCGGCCGGTTTGCGCGCGGCGCGGCGAATCGCAATCCGCCGGCGCCGGCACGCAGTCCAGGGCTCTCTCAGGTTCTCTGCCGGAAACGTTCCGTCACGGCACCGCGCCACGGTAGGTGCGGTGTCGATCGTCGTCGCCGTCGTGCGCAAACATGACGCGACATACAATCGTGACGTGATGCGCAATAATAATCGAGATACAGCACATGTCAAGGCGAGCGCTCATCCCAAGCTTGCATGACGCGTCACTTTTGCTATGCTCTCCGTCGCCAACTACCGGAAAACTCAACCACAATGCCCAACAGCGAGCAGGCCAACGTCGATCTGATCACCGCGAACAAGGTGCGCGATCTGCTGAACCGGAACGGCATCGCGCCGCGCAGCCACAACACGACGATCGCGAACGTGCTCGGCCTGAGCTTTTCGGTCGTCACGCGCAAGATGAAGGGGCTGATCCCGTGGAACCTGTCGCAATTGCAGGACATCGCGACGCACTTCGGCGTGCCGCCCGCGATGCTGCTCGACGACAAGGGCGCGCAGCCCGCCGGCGCCGACATGATCGACGCGACGCTCGTGATCGAATCGCGGCGCTTTCGCTGCCGGGCCGCGATCTCGACGAAGGCGAGCAGCCAGATCGACACCGAATTCGTCGCGGTGCAGTCGCAGGGCGAATGGATCGTCACCGAACGCCGGCACGCGCGCGAAGGCCGTACGTATGCGGTCGAACTGATCGAGCTGCGCTCGAGCCGGCCGAACGCGTATGCCGCGCGGATCGCCGTCGTCGACGATTCGCCGGACGTCGCCGAGACGGTATGCGAGTATTTCATCGAAAAAGGCGTGCACGCGATTCCGTATCATGACGGCCAGGCGTTCCGCGAAGCGCTCGCGGTCGAGGACTTCGACGGCTACATCCTCGACTGGATGCTCGGCGACGAAACGGCCGCCGATCTGGTGCGCGGGATCCGCGCGAGCGAGAACGGCGATGCGCCGATCTTCCTGCTGACCGGCAAGATTTCGACCGGCGAAGCGAGCGAGGACGAAATCGCGCACATCGTGTCGCATTACAACGCGCGCTGCGAGGAAAAGCCGGTGCGCCTGCCGATCCTGTTCGCCGAGGTGGCGCGCGAACTGAAGATCGTGCCGCCCGTCGCGCCGGCCGGGACCTGAGCGCCGCGCATCGTCGCCACCCCAACGAGACCAACGACATGCAAGCTACGACCCTCTGGCTCAAACGCGTGCTCGCCGTGTATCTGCTCGGCCTTGCCGCCGCATGCTGGGCCGCGCCGTTTACGTTCACCGTCGACGGCAAGATCGCGAAGACCAACCAGTCCGGCCGGCAGGCGTACGTGTTTTCCGAGGCGGCGCTGATGGCGCTGCCGCAGCACACGATCCGCACCTCGACGAGCTGGACGCCGGTCTCGACGTTCACGGGCCCGCGGCTCTCCGACGTGCTGAAGGCGGTCGGCGCGCACGGCAAGCAGATCGAATTCCGCTGCATCGACGAATACACGTTCACGATTCCCGCATCCGACGCCGATCGTTACGGCGTGATCCTCGCGCGGACGATGAACGGCAAGGTGCTCGGCAACGACAACTACGGGCCGCTGTGGATCATGTATCCGCGCGACCGGTTTCCGGACGAGCTGAAGACGCCGCTCGGCGAAGCGAAATTCGCATGGCAGGTCGTCGGGCTGACGGTGAAATGACACGCCGCCGATGGCGTAACCGGAAGGTCATCCTCGTTCTCGGCTCGGTCTGGCTGCTCGGGTTCGCCGCGTGGGCGTTCCTGCTGTGGGACCTGCTCGCGACGTCGGTCAACGAAGGCGTGCTCGAAGGGCCGCGCGAGGGCGTGTTCTGGACGGCCGCGCAATACCGCAACGTCTATACGCGCTTCAACCGCCAGCTGATCCTCTACGCAACGCATCAGGACGACGACTTCGACAAGCTGCAGATGCAGCTCGACAGCCTCTCCGTGTCGTTCGGCTTTCTCGAGCGGCCGTCCGAAGTGTCCGAATACTGGCTGCGCATCCCGAGCGCGCGCGACGAGATCGCGACGCTCGGCGCCTTCATGGCGCAACTGAAGCGCGACGTGCCGAAGCTGCGCGAGGCGCCGCAACAAGCACCGCGCGTGCTGGCCGACGTCGACGCATACTGGCCGCGCGTCAACGGTCTCGCGAACGACTTCCGCGCGATCGAAATGGCGCAGCGCGACTTCACGTTCCACCAGCTGCGTGCGAAGCAGCGGACGATCCTGCTGCTCGGCGGTGTGCTCGGCGTGCTGCTGTGTGCGTTGTTCGCGCTGCTGTTCTACACGATGCGCACGCGCGATGCGTTGCTAGAACGGCAGAACGCGGCACTCGATGCCGAGCGGCAAGCCTCCGATCGCGCGTTCGAGATGATCGAGGCGAAAAACGCGTTTCTCGGCATGGTCAGCCACGAACTGCGCACGCCGTTGCAGGCGATCTGCGGGTCGATCGAGATCCTCCTCGCGCGCCCGCAGTCCGACGCGAACCTGAAGACGATCCGGCGGCTGCAGAATTCGGCGGCGTCGCTCGAAGCGCTCGTCAAGGATCTGACCGACTACATCAAGCTGCGCTCGACGAAACGGCTCGCCGATGCGGAAACGGTCCGCATCGCGTCGCTGCTCGCCGACGTACTGGATCCGCTACGCCCGAAAATCGACGCGAAAGGGCTCGCGCTCTCGTCGCACGTCGCACCTACGGATCTCGCGGTGCGCTCCGACCGGAAGCTGCTGCGGCAGGTGCTCGCGAATCTCGTCGAGAACGCGGTCAAGTACACGCACCGCGGCTCGATCGCGGTGTCGATCACGCGCACCGACGCGCCGGCCGGCCCGCAACTGAGGATCGCCGTGCGCGACACCGGCGTCGGCATCGCGAAGGCGCATCTGTCGAAGATCTTCGAGCCGTTCTATCGCGCGAACGATGCGGTCGGGCTCAGCGTCGACGGCATCGGGATGGGGCTCGCAGTCGTGCGCGAAATCGTCACGACGCTGCGCGGGCGCGTCGAGGTACACAGCGTCGCCGGCCAGGGCAGCGAATTCGTCGTGACGGTGCCGGTCGACGTGCCGGGCGCGGCCGACAGCGCGCACGAAGCGCCGGCCGGTGCGGCGCCCGCCGCGCTGCGCGACACGCGCGCGCTGATCGTCGACGACAACGATAACGCGCGCGAAACGCTCGGTGCGATGCTCGCGACGCTCGGCATCGATGCCGATCTGTGCGGCACCGGCCGCGAAGGCCTCGCGCGCGCGGCCGAGATCGCCTACGACGTCGTGATACTCGATCTGGAGCTGCCCGACATCAGCGGCGTGGACATCGCGCGCCGGCTGCGCGCCGCGCGTGCACCCGGCGCGCGGCGCCCGGCGATCCTCGGCGTCACGGCGTACGAGTCGCTGGCGCTCGGCGAGAACCGGCAGGCGTTCGACGAATACGTCCCGAAGCCCGTGCATCTGCGCGAACTCGGCGCGGCGATCGAGCGGCTGCTCGGCTGACGTCGCCGCGCGCCCGCGTGCGGCTCACTCGCCGATCAGATGCAGCACGACGTCGCGCCGATGCGCGGCGCGGCGATGCTCGAACAGATAGATGCCCTGCCAGGTGCCGAGCACCATCCGTCCGTTCTCGACCGGAATCGACAGCTGCACCTGCGTGAGCGCCGTGCGCAGATGCGCGGGCATGTCGTCCGCGCCTTCGGTGTCGTGCTCGTAGCGCGTCGCGTCCTCGGGCGCGAGCGTCTCGAAGTAGCGCTCGAGATCGCGCTGCACCGACGGATCGGCATTCTCCTGGATCAGCAGCGACGCGGACGTGTGCCGGCAGAAGACGGTCAGCAGCCCGGTGCGGATCGTCTGCTGATCGACGAACGCGCGCACGCGCGCGGTGAACTCGACGAGGCCGCGGCCTCGCGTATCGACGCCGACGTGCTGGATGGCCTGTTGCATGGCTTGTCGTCCCGTGCGGATCAGGCGAGCGCCGCGAAGCCTTCGGCTTCGATCTGCCGCGCGTCGATCGGGCGCACGACGCGCGCGACTTCGACGCCGTCGCGCAGAAACACGAGCGTCGGCCACAGCTTCACGCCGAACGAACGGCCGAGCGGCCGGCCGGGGCCGTCCTCGATCTTCAGATGGCGGACTTCGGGATGCGCCGCGAGCGACGCGACGATCGACGGCTGCGCGCCCGCGCAGATCCCGCACCAGTTGGCGCCGAATTCGATCACGGTCGCGCCGGTCAGCGCTTCGACTTCCGCGCGCGTCGGCGCGTTGGAGGTATAGCGTTGCGGAGTGAGCATCGGGTTCCTCGTCAGCAATTCTCGAACCTGGTCGCGCCGCCGGATACCGGCCTGCGCGACCTGCGATTTCCTACTGTAGCGGAAAAGCCCCGCCGATGTCGGCGCTGGCCGGCCGGATGACAGGGCAAGATCCGGAGCGCCGCGCGGCCGCCGCGCGCGGAGCATGCAGGCTGATCGTCGAGAGGAATCCGCCCATGCATGCGCCGCATCGCGTCACCGAACCGAACATCCTGTACTTCGGCACGCCCGTCGTGCTAATCAGCACGCTGAACGCCGACGGCACCGCCAATCTCGCGCCGATGTCATCCGCGTTCTGGCTCGGCTGGCGCGGCGTGCTCGGGCTCGCGAACAGCTCGCAGACCGCGCACAACCTGCTGCGCACGCGCGAATGCGTGCTGAATCTGCCGTCGCCCGCGCAGGCGCATGCGGTCGACCGGATCGCGCGCACGACCGGCACGTACCCCGTGCCGGAATCGAAGCACGCGAAGGGCTACGTGTACGAAGCCGACAAGTTCGGCACGGCCGGACTGACAGAAATCGCATCGCATACGGTCGCGCCGCCGCGTGCGCTCGAATGTCCGGTTCATCTGGAAGCGGTCGTCGTCGCAACACACGGGATCGGCGACGACGCGCCCGATCTGCGCGGCCGCATTGGCCTGTTCGAAGTGCGCGTGCAGCGCGTGCACGTGCATCCCGATCTGCTGGTCGACGGCGAACCGGACCGCATCGATCCCGACAAATGGTCGCCGTTGATCATGAGCTTCCAGAAGTTCTACGGACTCGACGCGCAGCAGGTCCATCCGTCGCGGCTCGCCGAGATTCCGGAACGCGCGTACCGCAGCCGCGACATCGATCGCGCACGCGATGCGCAACACGCCGCGAACGCGGTGCACGCCGTGAACGACGGCAGCCTGCCGGGAGACCGGCGATGATGCGCCCGACTCGCACGGCGTCGCGCGATGCTGCGGATGAGGCGCGGCCCGCGCGGCACCGGCTCGTGCTGCCGACGCTCTGCATCGCGGTGCTGATCGCGCAGATCGACACCGCGATCGTCAATCTCGCGACCGGTGCGATCGGCGCGACGTTCGGCGCACGCGTCGGCGCGCTGCAATGGGTGATCGATGCGTACAACCTCGCCTATGCGGTGCTGCTGCTCACCGGCGGACTGATCGGCGACCTCTACGGGCGGCGCCGCTCCTTCGTCGCCGGTGCGGCGTTGCTGAGCGGCGCGTCGGTCGTCTGCGCGCTCGCGCCGACGCTCGGCGTGCTGATCGCCGGCCGCGCGCTCGCGGGCGCCGGTGCCGCGCTGCTGATTCCCGCGTCGCTCGCGATCGTGCGCGTGACCTGGCGCGATCCGGCCGAGCGCGCGCGGGCACTCGGTATCTGGGCCGCCTGCGGCGGCATCGCGATGATCGTCGGGCCGACGCTCGGCGGCGTGCTGATCCGCAGCTTCGGCTGGCCAAGCATTTTCGGCATCGTGATCCCGTTCGGCGTCGCGGCCATCGTGCTCGCGGCAGTCGTGGTGCGCGAGTCGGCCGATCCGCACGGCCGCCGCTTCGACGTCGTCGCACAGGTGCTCGGCGCGCTCGCGATCGGCGGCATCGTGTTCGCGACGATCGATGCGCGTCACGCTCCGCTGCACGCCGCGCTATTGATCGCCGCGAGCGGCGTCGCCGTCGCGCTGTTCGTGCGTGTCGAGCGGCGGCTCGGCGCGGCCGCGCTCGTGCCGCTCGACCTGCTCGCGAACCGCCCGTTTTGCGGCATGCTGATCGCGAACGGCGCGATGACGTTCGGCGGCTACGGGATGCTGTTCGTGCTGCCGCTCGCATGGCAGAGCCACCGCGTGCTCGATGCGGCCGGCGCCGGCGTCGCGCTGCTGCCGATGTCGGTGCCGTTCGCGCTCGTCTCGTTCGGCTCCGGCGCCGTCGCGGCGCGTGTCGGTGCACGCACGGCCGGCGCCGGCGGCGTCGCACTGATGGGGCTCGGGCTCGCGGTCATCGGCATCGGCGCGGCCGGCTCGACCGACGCACGCGCACCGATGCTCGCGTGGGCGGCATGCGGGCTCGTGCTGACCGGCACGGGGCTCGGGCTCGCGGTCGGATCGCTCGCCGCGACGGCCGTCGGCGCGGTCGATGCCGCGCGCGCCGGCACGGCCGCCTCGCTGATGAATGTCACGCGGATGATCGGCGCCGTGCTCGGCGTCGCGGCGCTCGGCGCGCTGTACGACGCGTTCGGCGGCGGCGCAGCCGCCCTAACAGGCTGCGGAAATACCCAACAGCCAAGTCCACGCCCCAGTGGCGT
>NZ_JBQYLP010000029.1:0-79216 GCF_052683555.1 Burkholderia sp. BC1 | reverse complement strand
AGATGTGTATAAGAGACAGGCAGCGCGCTGCGCGCCTTCCTTGCTCCCCATGTACAAAGTTATCGCCACCGATCTCGACGGCACCCTGCTGAACAGCGACCACCAGCTCGATCCGTACACGATCGAGACCGTCCGCCGGCTCGACCGCGACGGCGTGCAGTTCGTGATCGCAACGGGGCGCCACTACGCGGACGTCGCCGGCATCCGCGACGTGCTCGGCATCCGCCCGTACCTGATCACGTCGAACGGCGCGCGCGTCCATGCGCCGGACGATACGACGATCCACGCGCAGGACATCGATCCGGCGATCGTCCGCCGTCTCGTGCTGCCCGAGGTCGCGGGCGCGCACGGCCGCGTGATCGTCAATCTGTTTACCGAACACGGCTGGCTGATCGACCGCGATGCGCCGCACCTGCTCGAATTCCATCAGGACTCGGGCTTCCGGTACGAAGTGATCGACATGCTCGCGCACGACGGCGCGGACATCGCGAAGGTGCTGTATATCGGCGAACCGGCCGATCTGGCGGTCGTCGCCGAGCAGATGCGCGTGCAGTTCGGCGATGCGCTGTACGTCACGTACTCGCTGCCCGACTGTCTCGAAGTGATGACCGCGAACGTGTCGAAGGGCCGCGCGCTGCGTGCGGTGCTCGGGCGGCTCGGCGTCGACGCCGGCCATTGCGTCGCGTTCGGCGACAACATGAACGACATCGACCTGCTCGAAACGGCCGGCCATGCATTCATGATGAACAACGCAAACCCGGATCTGATCGCGCGGCTGCCGCACATCCCGCGGATCGGCAACAACTTCGACGCGGGCGTCGCGCGCCATCTGCGCACGCTGTTCGCGCTCGAGGATCTCGCTGCGTCCTGAGTCCCGACATGAAAAACGGGCGCCCGCGGCGCCCGTCAAATGACTTGCCTCTATCTTCTTGTGCAGCGTGAGGCTCGCTGCTCTGCTCGCATGACCCCGTAGTGGTTACTCGCTTGTGCGAGCGGATGCCGTCGGCAGCAGGTCGACCGCGTCGTCGCGGCCCGCCACCAGCGGGTAGATGACACCGGCGAGCGCCGCACCGATCAGCGGCGCGATCCAGAACAGCCAGAGCTGGCCGATCGCATCGCCGCCGACGAACAGCGCCGGGCCGGTCGAACGAGCGGGGTTCACCGACGTGTTGGTGACCGGAATCGAGATCAGGTGAATCAGCGTCAGGCACAGCCCGATCGCGATCGGCGCGAAGCCTGCCGGCACGCCGCGCTTGTCGGTCGCGCCGAGGATCACGAACAGGAAGAAGCCCGTCATCACGACTTCGCAGATGAACGACGCCGCGAGCGAGTAGTGGCCCGGCGAGCGCTCGCCGAAACCGTTCGTCGCGAAACCGCTGCCGACGACGTCGAAGCCCGGCTTGCCGGTCGCGATCAGATACAGCACGAACGCGCCGATCGTTGCGCCCACCACCTGTGCGACGATGTACGGGACGAGGTCGCGTGCCGGGAAGCGCCCGGCGACCGTCAGGCCGACGCTCACGGCCGGATTCAGATGGCAGCCCGAAATGTGGCCGATCGCGAACGCCATCGTCAGGACGGTGAGCCCGAATGCGAGCGCGACGCCGGCAAATCCGATGCCGAGGCCCGGGAAGGCGGCGGCCAGCACGGCGCTGCCGCACCCGCCGAGCACCAGCCAGAACGTGCCGAATACCTCTGCAGCGAGCCGCTGAGAAAGATTCATGTGAGGACCTCGTTCAAGTGGGTTGAAGACAAACCGGCGACGGTTACGATTTAGCCGCCGTCCGGAATTGGTCTGGATTATAGGAAATGAAACGCCGCATCGTGGTCAACGATTGTTAAATTTGAGTAGCTGACAAATCGCTTTATTAGAATAAGTCCGCATTCTCGATATATGCGGACCGGTTAAAAATGTCGGCATTAATTTCGATTGGCACGGCGCAGGACGGATTGAGCGGGGGCCGTGTCGCGGCGGATGCGCCGGGGCGCATCATGGAAAGGGGAGTCAAAAAATGTCTCAATACGCAAAACTCAAGGCCCAGATCGCCGAATTGCAGGCTCAGGCGGACGAGGTGCGGCGTCAGGAAGTCGAAGCCGTGATTGCCGATATCCGGCGCCTGATCGACGAATACGGGCTGACCGCGCAGGATCTCGGCTTTGCCGAGCGCGCGCGCCGCGGCCGTCCGCCCAAAAAGGCGCCGCTGCCGCCGAAATACCGCGATCCGAAGACGGGCGCGACCTGGAGCGGTCGCGGCAAGCCGCCGAATTGGATCGTCGGCAAAAACCGCGACCGTTTCCTGATGGAGTGACCGACAGCCAAAGAAAGAGCCGCATCGTCGATGCGGCTCTTTGGTTTTACGCGCCGGATTTCGGCGCGATTTTCACCGGCTATTTCGCGCGGATTTCGGCGTTACGCGCCGGCCACGCGGCGCAATGCCGGCCGTCGGGCGTTCGTGCAAAGCGATTCGTAAGTTTCGACGTAGCGCTGCGCCATCGCCTTGGCGCTGAATCGCGTATCGAAGCGCGCGCGAATCGCGTCGCGCGACAGGCTGTCGATCCGGTGCAGCGCGCCGACCGCGCCTTGCACATCCTCGACGATGAAGCCCGTCACGCCGTCCTCGATCACTTCCGGCACCGAGCCGCGGTTGAACGCGACGACCGGCGTGCCGCACGCCATCGCCTCGATCATCACGAGGCCGAACGGCTCCGGCCAGTCGATCGGGAACAGCAGCGCCTTCGCGCCCGACAGGAACGCCGGCTTCTGCGCCTCGTTGATCTCGCCGATGAACTCCACGTGCGCCTGGCCGAGCAGCGGCTCGATCACTTCCTTGAAGTAATCGGCGTCGGCCTTGTCGACCTTCGCGGCGATCTTCAGCGGCAGCCCGCTTTGCGCGGCGATCCGGATCGCGGTGTCGACGCGCTTTTCGGGACAGATGCGGCCGAGGAACGCGAGATATTCGGGCTTCACGTCCGGCTGCGGCGTCAGCAGCGTCTCGGGCAGCCCGTGGTAGACGGTGCCGGCCCACGCGGCCTGCGGCAGCGGCTTGCGCTGCGAATTCGAGATCGACACGACCGGCGCGTTCGGGAACGCGTCGAATACGGGCTGCAGCTCGGGCAGGTCCAGGCGGCCGTGCAGCGTCGTCACGTACGGCGTGTCGAGCCGCGACATCAGCGGAAACGGCAGATAGTCGAGATGGAAGTGCAGCACGTCGAATTCATGCGCGACGCGCGCCACCTGCTCGATCAGGCGCATATGGGGCGCCATCGAATCGCGGATCGACGGATCCAGCCGCAGCGCGCGCGGCCATGCCGCTTCGAGGCGCGCGGACGTCACCGAGTCGCCGCTGGCGAACAGCGTCACGTCGTGGCCGAGCTCGACGAGCGCCTCGGTGAGATAGGACACGACGCGTTCGGTGCCGCCGTACAGTTTCGGCGGGACGGCTTCATACAGCGGCGCGATCTGGGCAATGCGCATGGACGTTCTCCTGTGTCGACCCGGATTCGCGCCGCAGCGCTGGCCGGGTCCCATGTACCACGGTCGACCCGGGAGCGTTCGGCCCTGGCTCCGGGTCCCTTGTAAAACGGTCGGCCCGAACCGGCCGCCTCGACGTTGCTCGGGCCCTGCAAGACGGTCGATGGGGCTGGAAGCGGTGCCCCGGTGCGTCCTTCGATCCGTCCCAGCCGCGGGATGCGGCTCGCTCCGGTCCCGTACTGCGGTTGCGGAAAGTGCCGACGCTGCGGTCGACGGGTGTGGCGGGCCGGTTCGACGGGAACGGCGGGCCGGCGCCACGCGATGCCGGGGCGGTGCGACACGCGTCGTGTCGACGCCCGTTGGAGTCCATTATCGGGATCACTCGGCGGGGTTCGAGTGTTTTTTCAAACACTTAAGGCTTGTTACACGATGAAATACGCGAAAACCCGAATAAAAAGGGCACGGAAACACGAATGGAGATGGTCAACGCGATTGTTGCACCATCATGAAAAACCACTATAATTTTTACCGATTCGCGTCCCGGCATGCCTTGCCGGACGGCCCTCCGCGGCATATCGGCGCAGGTCTCGCCAAATCTCACGCCGCATTTCTCCTCATTCAACCTTTCAATTCGCCTTGTCGGAAAAATTCCTACACGGTTTACAGACAAATCCTGCACTGCATACGCCACTTCGCTGATACCGGTGCCATTCCCGTTTGGCCAAAATTCGCGCTGTAAGACTATAAACATGCCGACCGAGTGCATCAGGTGCGCCGGATCGAGCAAACGTTTCCATAAACATGAATGGCCAAAGCACCGCTTCTCACGGGGGAATCATGAGCGCCACCAGCGAAATGCTAGGCGAGATCAAAGAGGTCAACCTGTCGTACCTGCTGCTCGCGCAGCGCCTGCTGCGCGAAGACAAGGCAATGGGCATGTTCCGGATGGGCATCTCCGAGGAACTGGCCGACGTGCTTGCAAACCTCACGCTCGCGCAGACGGTCAAGCTCGCCGCGTCGAATCAGATGCTGTGCCGCTTCCGCTTCGACGATCACGCGCTGCTGTCGTCGCTCGCCGACAAAGGTCGCAGCGACGTCGTCGCACGCGCGCACTCGGCGATCCTGATGGCCGGACAACCGGTCGAAAGCGTCCGCTGATCCTTCCTGTCCTGCGTTCGTCCCGGCGCGCCGCGCCGGCGCCGGCGCATGGGCGCAGCATCCGAACAACGACACGCGAACGTTATCACCATGGCAAGCAAAAGCGTCGTGATCGAGGTGAAGGAAATCACCCTCGCCATCGAACTGATCGAACTGGGCGCCCGGCTGCAGTTGCTGGAGGCGGAGACGAGCCTGTCGCGGGATCGTCTGATCAAGCTGTACAAGGAACTGAAGGGCGTCTCGCCGCCGAAGGGGATGCTGCCGTTCTCGACCGACTGGTTCATGACGTGGCAGCCGAACATCCATTCGTCGCTGTTCTACAACATCTACCGCTTCATGCAGGATCACGGCCGCTGCGAGCCGATCCACGCGATCGTGAAGGCGTACCGGCTCTATCTGGAGCACGTCTCGCTGTCCGGCGACGAAGCGGCGCTGAGCCTCACGCGCGCCTGGACGCTCGTGCGCTTCTTCGATTCCGGGATGCTGCAGATGACGCCGTGCACGCGCTGCGGCGGGCATTTCGTCGCCCATGCGCATGATCCGCAGCAAGGTTTCGTCTGCGGGCTGTGCCAGCCGCCGTCGCGCGCGGGCAAGACGCGCAAGGCGGCAGCCGCGCGCGCCGAGCTGGCCGCCGCGGCCGCCTGAGGCGCGCCGCGCGGCGCATTGGCCGTGCCGCACGGCCGTCCGGCACGCGCGCGTGCGGCGTCATGCGCGCCGCGCCGCCCCCGGCGGATTGCTGGTAAACACCGTCCGCGTGCGCCCGCGCGGCCGCGAAAGTTTTCCTGCCCACTGCCGTAAACCACTTAACGGCGGTCTCCCCGCCGGTCTTTCGTGAGGGACAGGCAGTGCTGATTATCGTAGGAACACTCGTGACGCTGTTGTCCGTCTTCGGCGGTTATGCGCTGGCGGGCGGGCATCTGGGCGCGCTGGTCCAGCCCCTCGAAATCCTGATGATCGCGGGCGCCGGCCTCGGCGCGTTCATCCTCGGCAACGGCAGCAAGACGATCAAGGCGACGGTGCGCGTGCTGCCGACGCTGTTCAAGGGCTCGAAGTACACGAAGGACGTGTACATGGAGCTGATGGCGCTGCTGTATGTGCTGCTCGCGAAGGCGCGCAAGGAAGGCACGCTGACGCTCGAGGCCGACATCGACGATCCGGAGAAGAGCCCGATCTTCACGCAGTACCCGAAGATTCTCGCCGATCGCCACATCGTCGAATTCCTGACCGATTACCTGCGCCTGATGGTCGGCGGCAACATGAACGCGTTCGAGATCGAGAGCCTGATGGACGAGGAGATCGAGACGCACCACGCGGAAGGCGAAGGCCCCGCGCATGCGCTGATGCGCGTCGGCGACGCGATGCCGGCATTCGGGATCGTCGCGGCCGTGATGGGCGTCGTGCACACGATGGCGTCGGCCGACAAGCCGCCCGCGGTGCTCGGCGCGATGATCGCGCAGGCGCTGGTCGGCACGTTCCTCGGGATCCTGCTGTCGTACGGGCTGATCGGGCCGCTCGCGAGCCTCGCGGAGCAGCGCGTGGCCGAGTCGACGAAGATGTTCCAGTGCATCAAGGTGACGATCCTCGCGAGCCTGAACGGCTATGCGCCGGCGATCGCGGTCGAGTTCGGCCGCAAGGTGCTGTTCTCGCCGGAGCGCCCGTCGTTCGCGGAACTCGAAGAGCACGTGCGCCGCGTGAAGGCGAAATGACGCGGAGCGAGCGATGAGCAAGGGCAAGGAACGCGCGATCGTCGTCAAGCGGGTGGCCCCGCAGAAGAAGGGCCATCACGGCGGCGCATGGAAGCTCGCGTATGCGGATTTCATGACCGCGATGATGGCCTTCTTCCTGCTGATGTGGCTGCTGAGTTCGGTCACGCCGGTGCAGCTGAAGGGGATCGCCGAATACTTCAACACGCCGCTGAGGGCCGCGCTGTTCGGCAGCGGCGATCGCAGCTCGCAGGACTCGAGCATCATCAACGGCGGCGGGCGCGACCTGTCGAGCGTCGACGCGGGCACGCTGCGCCGCACCGACGGCACGACGCAGCTGGCCGAGCGCGTCGCGAAGCCGGCCGACGATACCGCGCAGGCGCGGATGCAGGGTGCGCTCGAGCGGCGCGAGCAGGTGCGGCTGCACGACCTGCAGATCAAGCTGATGGCCGCGATCGAAGCGAACCCGACGCTGCGCCAGTTCAAGCAGCAGATCCGCATCGACTCGACGCTGATGGGGCTGCGCATCGAGATCGTCGACACGCAGAAGCGGCCGATGTTCGCGATGTCGAGCGATCAGGTCGAGCCGTACATGCGCGACATCCTGCGCGAGATCGGCAAGACGCTGAACGACGTGCCGAACCGGATCATCGTGCAGGGCCACACCGACGCGGTGCCGTACGCGGGCGGCGAGGGCGGCTACAGCAACTGGGAGCTGTCCGCCGATCGCGCGAACGCGTCGCGCCGCGAGCTGATCGCGGGCGGCATGGACGAGGCGAAGGTGCTGCGCGTGCTCGGCCTCGCCTCGACGCAGAACCTGAACAAGGCCGATCCGCTCGACCCGGAAAACCGCCGGATCAGCGTGATCGTGCTGAACCGCAAATCCGAAGAGGCGCTGACGCGCGACGACACGACGACCACGACGCTGTCGGCCGACGCCGCGGGCTCGACGCAGCTCGCGCAGCAGCTCGCCGGTGCGCATCCGGCGCCGGTCGCGCCCGTTGCGGCCGCGCCGAAACCCTGATGTTGATTCGATTCGAGACACCCATGAAACGATCTTCACGCGCACGACGTCCGTTGCCGCCCGACAGCGCGGCCCGCCTTGCCGGTGCGGCAGGCCGGAGGCACGCATGATCCGGACCATTCTCGCGATCGACGATTCCGCGACGATGCGCGCGCTGCTGCACGCGACGCTCGCGCAGGCCGGCTACGAGGTGACGGTGGCGGCGGACGGCGAAGCCGGCTTCGACCTCGCGGCGACGACGCCGTACGACCTCGTGCTGACCGACCAGAACATGCCGCGCAAGAGCGGGCTCGAACTGATCGCCGCGCTGCGCCAGCTGAGCGCCTACGCGGACACGCCGATCCTCGTGCTGACGACCGAAGGCAGCGATGCGTTCAAGGCGGCGGCGCGCGACGCGGGCGCGACGGGCTGGATCGAAAAGCCGATCGACCCGGGCGTGCTCGTCGAGCTTGTCGCGACGCTGTCCGAGCCGGCCGCCAATTGACATGAACGCGATGAACCCAACCGGTGACCGGGCATGACTCTCGACATCACTCAGTTCTACCAGACATTCTTCGACGAAGCGGACGAGCTGCTCGCGCAGATGGAGCAACTGCTGCTGAACCTCGACGTCGGCTCGCCCGACGCCGAAGATCTGGCCGCGATCTTTCGCGCCGCGCATTCGATCAAGGGCGGCGCGGCGACGTTCGGGTTCTCGGCGCTGACCGACACCACGCACATTCTCGAATCGCTGCTCGACCGCGCGCGCAACCACGAGCTGACGCTGACGAAGGAAATGGTCGACGCGTTCCTCGAGACGAAGGACGTGCTGTCCGACCAGCTCGCCGACTATCGCGCGAGCGCGGAACCCGACGCGGCGGCCGCCGCGGCAATCTGCGCGAAGCTCGAGCGGCTGCAGGCCGATAGCGGCGGCGCGGCGGCATCGGTCGCCGCACCGGCGGCGGTCGCCGTCGCGGCGCCCGCTCCCGCGACGCCGGCCGTTGCGCCCGTAGCGGACGGCCAGCGCGCGCCCGACCATGTCGTCGAGCAGGCGGTCGCGGCCGCGCATCCGTCCGCGGCCGGCGCACCGGCGCCGCAGGCCGACGCCGCCGATAACGGCGACGGCCCGCACCTGAAGATCACGCTGACGGGCGTCGACGCGAAGGATCAGGCGCTGCTCGTCGAGGAACTCGGCAATCTCGGCCGGATCGTCGGCCGCACCGAAGTCGGCGACGCGCTGACGCTGTGGCTCGAATCCGACGTGCCGTCCGACGACATCGTCGCGGTGTGCTGCTTCGTGATCGACGAAAGCCAGATCCGGATCGCGCGCGGCGCCGCGCCGGCCGCCGCGCAGCCGGCTGCGGCCGCACAGGTCGTCGCCGAACCGCCGCATGGCGAAGCCGCGCCGCAACCGGCCGCGCCGGCAGCGGCGCCCGCAGCAACCGCCGCGGCACCGGCCGCAACGCCGGCCGCATCGACCGCATCCGCCGCATCGGCCGCCGCGCCTGCCGCGCATGTCGAATCGCCCGCGCCGTCCGCGGCCGCGCAGCCCGCCGCCCATCACGACGACAAGCGCGCACGTCCGGCCGCGGCCGCCACGGCGGGCGCGGAAGGCAGTTCGATCCGCGTCGGCGTCGAGAAGGTCGATCAGCTGATCAACCTCGTCGGCGAACTCGTGATCACGCAGGCGATGCTCGCCGAGACCGCGAGCGCGTTCGACCCGGCACTGCACGACCGCCTGTTCAACGGGATGGCGCAGCTCGAGCGCAACGCGCGCGACCTGCAGGAAGCCGTGATGTCGATCCGCATGATGCCGATGGACTACGTGTTCAGCCGCTTCCCGCGCCTCGTGCGCGATCTCGCGGGCAAGCTCGGCAAGCAGGTCGAACTGGTCACGTTCGGTCAGGCGACCGAACTCGACAAGAGCCTGATCGAGCGCATCATCGATCCGCTCACGCACCTCGTGCGCAACAGCCTCGACCACGGCATCGAGACGGTCGACAAGCGGATCGCGGCCGGCAAGGACGCGGTCGGCCAGCTCGTGCTCTCGGCCGCGCATCACGGCGGCAACATCGTGATCGAGGTCAGCGACGACGGCGCGGGCCTGAACCGCGAGCGGATCCTGGCCAAAGCCGCGAAGCAGGGCATGCAGATTCCCGAGAACATCAGCGACGACGAAGTCTGGCAGCTGATCTTCGCGCCGGGCTTCTCGACCGCCGAGACGGTGACCGACGTGTCGGGCCGCGGCGTCGGAATGGACGTCGTGAAGCGCAACATCCAGTCGATGGGCGGCCACGTCGAGATCTCGTCGCAGGCCGGGCGCGGCACGACCACGCGGATCGTGCTGCCGCTCACGCTCGCGATCCTCGACGGGATGTCGGTGAAGGTCGGCAGCGAGATCTTCATCCTGCCGCTGAACTTCGTGATGGAGTCGCTGCAGCCGTCGAACGACGACATCTACACGGTCGGCAACGGCGAGCGCGTGGTGCGCGTGCGCGGCGAATACCTGCCGCTCGTCGCGCTGCATGAAGTGTTCTCGGTCGAGGGCGCGCGCACCGATCCGACGCAGGGGATCGTCACGATCATGGAAACCGAGGGGCGCCGCTTCGCGATGCTGATCGACGAGCTGGTCGGCCAGCAGCAGGTCGTCGTGAAGAACCTCGAAACCAACTACCGCAAGGTGCACGGCATCTCGGCGGCGACCATTCTCGGCGACGGCAGCGTCGCGCTGATCGTCGACGTCGCGGCGCTGAACCGCGAAACCCGTGCGACGCACGGCGCCCGGGCGGGCGCCGAGCTCGCGATGTTCTGACTCTCGCCATCAACCGATTGGGGGCAAACGTGTCTGCTGAAGTCCAAATGATCAATCCGGCCGCGGCGAACGCGGCCAATGCGACGACCGGCCGCCGCGACGCGGAACATGGCGACGCGACGGGCCAGGAATTCCTGGTGTTCACGCTCGGCGACGAGGAATACGGGATCGACATCCTGAAGGTGCAGGAGATCCGCGGCTACGACAGCGTCACGCGGATCGCGAACGCGCCCGACTTCATCAAGGGCGTGATCAACCTGCGCGGCATCATCGTGCCGATCGTCGACATGCGGATCAAGTTCCACCTCGGCCGCGTCGAGTACGACCACCAGACGGTCGTGATCATCCTGAACGTTGCACATCGCGTCGTCGGGATGGTCGTCGACGGCGTGTCGGACGTGCTGACGCTGTCGGCCGAGCAGATCATGCCGGCGCCCGAATTCGGCGCGACGCTGACGACCGAATATCTGACGGGCCTCGGCACCGTCGACGGCCGGATGCTGATCCTGATGGACATCGAGAAGCTGATGTCGAGCCGGGAAATGGCGCTGATCGAAACGCTCGGCGCATAAGCGCGCGATACGCGCGCACGGAACTTCGGGAGAATCTGCGATGTTGCAAAACTGGTCGATCCGCACGACGCTCACGGCGGTCGGACTCATCCTCGTCTGTCTTGCCGCCGCGATCGGCGGCCTCGGTCTGTTCGCGCTGAATCACGCGAGCCGCTCGCTCGACGAGATCGCGCACGTCGATCTGCCGGCGATCCACGCGCTCGACGATACGTCGTCGTATCTGCTGCGCGCGCGCGTGTCGCTCGACCGCTTCCGCTCGCTGACCGAGGCCGGCAACGCGGCCGAGGCCGCGAAGGTGCTCGATCGTGCGCAGGAGCTGTTCGCGAAGTCGAACCAGAACTGGCAGACGTTCCAGTCGACGCCGAAGCTCGGCGTCGAGCAGGCGCTCGTCGACGAGCTCGCCGCGCGCTACGCGACGATCGTGAAGGAAGGCGTCGAGCCGGAGTTCGCGGCCGCGCGCGCGGGCGACATGGCCGCTTACCACGCGGTCGCCGATACGAAGATCAGCCCGATGTTCGTCGCATACGACCAGGCCGCCGCGGCCGTGATCGCGTCGCTGCAGCAGCGCGCGAACGACCGCCACGCGTCGACGCAATCGCAGATCTCGCTGATGATCGCGCTGATCGCGGCCGGCATCGCGATCGCGTTCGTCGTCGTGATCGCGATCCGCTTCGCGCTGCGCGGGCTGATCGTCAAGCCGCTCGAGGACGCGATCGCGCATTTCGAACGGATCGCCGGCGGCGACCTCACGCAGCCGGTGCACGTGTTCAGCAAGAACGAGATCGGCCGGCTGTTCGGCGGCATCAAGCGCATGCAGGATGCCGTGACCGCGATGGTGCAGGCCGTGCATCGCGGCACCGAATCGATCGACGTCGGCGCGCGCGAGATCGCGACCGGCAATACGGATCTGTCGCAGCGCACCGAGGAACAGGCCGCGTCGCTGCAGGAAACCGCGTCGAGCATGGAGCAGCTGACGGGCACCGTGCGCCAGAACGCAGAGAACGCGCGGCAGGCGAGCCAGCTCGCCGTGAACGCGTCGGACATCGCGACGCAGGGCGGCGAGGTGGTCGGCCAGGTCGTGTCGACGATGCAGGACATCGCGGCGAGCTCGGGCAAGATCGTCGACATCATCGGCACGATCGAAGGGATCGCGTTCCAGACCAACATCCTCGCGCTGAACGCGGCGGTCGAGGCGGCGCGCGCAGGCGAGCAGGGCCGCGGCTTCGCGGTCGTCGCCGGCGAGGTGCGCTCGCTCGCGCAGCGCAGCGCGACGGCCGCGAAGGAGATCAAGCAGCTGATCGGCGATTCGGCCGCGAAGGTCGACAGCGGCTCGGCGCTCGTCGCGCGCGCGGGCTCGACGATGGACGAGATCGTGCAGGCCGTGCGCCGCGTGACGGACATCATGGGCGAGATCAGCGCCGCGTCGGACGAGCAGTCGACCGGCATCGAGCAGGTCAATCGCGCGGTCGGCCAGATGGACGCCGTCACGCAGCAGAACGCGGCGCTCGTCGAGCAGGCGGCCGCCGCGGCCGCGTCGCTCGAGGAGCAGACGCGTCAGATGAAGGCGATCGTGTCGACCTGGCGTGTCGCAGGCGGCACGGCGCTCGCGCCGGTGCGTGCCGCGCGTACGGTCGAAGCGGCGGCCGTGCCCGCGCTGCCGGCCGGCACGCCGCGCGACGACGCACCGGTCGCCGCACTGCCGGCGCCGGGCGCGTCGAACGCATCGCATGCCGCATCGAACGGATCGAACGCGTCGAACACTGCATCGCAGCCGGCTCGCCGTGCATCCGGCTCGGCCGCGTCGTCGAGCGCCGCCCGCACGGCCGCCGATTCGGCCGCGCGCACGCCGGCGGCGAAGGACGCGCCGGCCGCGTCGGGCTACGGCCCGCGCGTCGCGAAGGCCGCCGCACCGGCCGACAAGCCGGCCGCGAAGCCCGCGCTCGTGCGTCCGGTGCTGAACGGCGAGAAGCCGGCGCTGGCGACGGCCGGCGCGTCCGACGACGACTGGGAGACCTTCTAAATCATGCAGGCCGCGCGCGTGCCGTTTCGACCCGATGCACCGGATGCCTCGCCTCGCGCGGGCGAGCCGGGGCGCGACTTCGCGTTCACGGGCGCGGATTTCGCGCGCATCCGCGCGCTGATCCATCGCCGTGCGGGTATCTCGCTGTCCGATCACAAGCGCGACATGGCGTATAGCCGGCTCGCGCGGCGGCTGCGCGCGCGCGGGCTCGACTCGTTTCGCGAGTATCTCGACCTGCTCGAACAGGAAAACGACACGGCCGAGTGGGAAGCGTTCACGAATGCGCTGACGACGAACCTCACCGCGTTCTTTCGCGAGTCGCACCATTTCCCGATCCTCGCGGAGTTCGTGAAGGGCCGCGCGGCGCCCGTGTCGGTGTGGTGCTCGGCGGCATCGACCGGCGAGGAGCCGTACTCGATCGCGATCACGCTGATCGAGGCGCTCGGCGAATCGGCGGCGCGCAGCGCGTCGATCCTCGCGACCGACCTCGACACGCAGGTGCTCGCGAAGGCCGAGGCCGGCATCTATACCTACGACCAGGTCAAGCATCTGTCGCCGGAGCGGCTGAAGCGCTTCTTCCTGAAGGGCACGGGCGCGCAGGCCGGCCGCGTGAAGGTGCGGCCCGAACTGCGCGCGATGATCCGCTTCGAGCAGCTGAACCTGACTGATGCCGACTACGGGATCGCGAAGCCGTTCGACGCGATCTTCTGCCGCAACGTGATGATCTATTTCGACAAGCCGACGCAGAGCCAGGTGCTCGCACGCTTCGAGCCGCTCGTGAAGCCGGGCGGGCTGCTGTTCGCCGGCCACTCGGAGAACTTCACGTATGTGACGCAGGCGTTCCGGCTGCGCGGGCAGACCGTCTACGAGCTGACGCGCGATGCGGCGGGCGGCGCACGCCCGCGCGGCGCGCCGCCGGCCGACGCCGCGCCGCCGCGCCTGCGCGCGCACGCCGACGCCGCCGCGGGCGCGTCCGGAGGCCGCGGATGAGCGCGCTGCCGATTGCGACGAACCGCTACTTCGACAACCACTTCGGCCTGCCCGGCGTGAAGCTGCTGCCGAACGAGTTCTATACGACGGCCGACGACATGGTGCTGACGACCGTGCTGGGCTCGTGCGTCGCCGCCTGCCTGCACGATCCGTTCGCGGGCATCGGCGGGATGAACCATTTCATGCTGCCCGACGACGGCGCGGACGCCGGCGCGCCCGCATCGGAATCGATGCGCTACGGCGCGTACGCGATGGAAGTGCTGATCAACGAACTGATCAAGGCCGGCGCGCGCCGCGATCGCTTCGAAGCGAAGGTGTTCGGCGGCGCGGCCGTGCTCGCCGGCATGACGACGATCAACATCGGCGATCGCAACGCCGACTTCGTGCGCCGCTACCTCGCGCTCGAACGCATCCGCATCACCGCCGAGGATCTGCAGGGCGTGCATCCGCGCAAGGTCGCGTTCATGCCGCACACGGGCCGCGCGATGGTGAAGAAGCTGCGGCTGCAGGTGCCGGGCGTCACCGAGCGCGAAGCCGCGCTCGCGCGCGAGGCCGAGCGGCTGCGCGCGGCGCGTGCGCACGTCGAGCTGTTCCGGACGAAGCCGCCGGCTGCGCCGCAGCCGGCGCGGCCGCGCATCGAGCTGTTCGGCGGGCGCGGCGCGAGCACGGGCGCGGGCGCGGGCGCGGGCGCGGGCGCGGGCGCGGGCGCGGGCGCGGGCGCGAGCGGCACGGCAGGCGCCGCGCGGACCGGCAGCGCAAGCGGCGGCAGCCCGTACGCCGGCAGCCCGTTTGCCGGGGCGGCGCACCCCGCGACCCCATCGAAAAAGCAGGAGGCGTGAACGTAGTGCAGAAGATCAAAGTGTTGTGCGTCGATGACTCGGCGCTGATCCGCAGCCTGATGACCGAGATCATCAACGGCCAGCCGGACATGATGGTATGCGCGACGGCGCCCGATCCGCTCGTCGCGCGCGAGCTCATCAAGCAGCACAACCCCGACGTGCTGACGCTGGACGTCGAGATGCCGCGCATGGACGGGCTCGACTTCCTCGAGAAGCTGATGCGCCTGCGGCCGATGCCGGTCGTGATGGTGTCGTCGCTGACCGAGCGCGGCTCGGAGATCACGCTGCGCGCGCTCGAACTCGGCGCGGTCGATTTCGTCACGAAGCCGCGCGTCGGGATTCGCGACGGGATGCTCGACTACGCGGAAAAGCTCGCAGACAAGATCCGCGCGGCGTCGCGCGCGCGCGTGCGCCAGACGCCGCAGCCGCAGGCGGCGGCCGCCCGCGCGGCGGGCGGGCACCCGGCCGCACCGATGGTCAACAACCCGCTCGTCAGTACCGAGAAGCTGATCATCATCGGCGCGTCGACGGGCGGCACCGAGGCGATCCGCGAGGTGCTGACGCCGCTGCCGCCCGATGCGCCGGCCGTGCTGATCGCGCAGCACATGCCGCCCGGCTTCACGAAGTCGTTCGCGCAGCGGCTCAACGGGCTGTGCCGGATCGCGGTGAAGGAAGCCGAGCACGGCGAGCGCGTGCTGCCGGGCCATGCGTACATCGCGCCCGGCCATGCGCACCTGCTGCTCGCGCGCAGCGGCGCGAACTACATCGCGCAGCTGTCGGACGAGCCGCCGGTGAACCGTCACCGGCCGTCGGTCGACGTGCTGTTCCGCTCGGCGGCGACGCATGCGGGCAAGAACGCGCTCGGCGTGATTCTGACGGGGATGGGCCGCGACGGCGCGGCCGGGCTGCTCGAGATGAAGCGTGCGGGCGCGCATACGTTCGCGCAGGACGAGGCGAGCTGCATCGTATTCGGGATGCCGCGCGAGGCGATCGCGCTCGGCGCCGCGGACGAGGTCGCGCCGCTGGCGGAAATGAGCCGCCGCGTGATGGCGCGGCTCGCGACGATGGGCGATCGCGTGCAGCGTGTCTGAATGGAATGTCGCGGGACGCGTGCGATGACGCGCGCCCGCACGGAAACGAATCTGGAAAGGAACGACGATGGACAAGAGCATGAAAATCCTGGTGGTGGACGATTTCCCGACGATGCGCCGGATCGTCCGCAACCTGCTCAAGGAACTGGGCTATACGAACGTCGACGAGGCCGAGGACGGCGCGGCCGGTCTTGCGCGGCTGCGTGGCGGCGGCTTCGATTTCGTGATTTCGGACTGGAACATGCCGAACCTCGACGGCCTCGCGATGCTGAAGGAAATCCGCGCGGACGCGTCGCTCGCGCATCTGCCGGTGCTGATGGTCACCGCGGAATCGAAGAAGGAGAACATCATCGCGGCCGCGCAGGCCGGCGCGAGCGGCTACGTCGTGAAACCGTTTACGGCCGCGACGCTCGACGAGAAGCTGAACAAGATCATCGACAAGATGGCCAAGGCCGGGAGCTGACGTGAACGAGCCGATCCATGCCGCGCCGGGCGATGCGCCGTTCGGCGGCGACAGCCAGCCCGAAGGCGCCGATCTCGCGAGCGACCGCATCCTCGCGCGCATCGGCCAGCTCACGCGCACGCTGCGCGACTCGATGCGCGAGCTCGGGCTCGACAAGCACGTCGAGCGCGCGGCGGAAGCGGTGCCCGACGCGCGCGACCGGCTGCGCTACGTCGCGACGATGACCGAGCAGGCCGCCGAGCGCGTGCTGAACGCGATCGAGATCGCCAAGCCGGTGCAGGAGCGCGTCCAGAACGAAGCCGAGGCACTGGACGCGCGCTGGGCGCAGTGGTATGCGGCGCCGATCGAGCATGCGGAAGTGCGCGAGCTGATGGACGACACGCGTGCGTTCCTGCGCGCGCTGCCCGACGCGACCTCGGCGACCAACGCCCAGCTGCTCGAAATCATGCTCGCGCAGGATTTCCAGGATCTGACCGGCCAGGTGATCAAGAAGATCATGGACATGGTCTACCTGATCGAGCAGCAGCTGCTGACCGTGCTGGTCGAGAACATTGCGCCGGAACGGCGCGAGCAGTTCGCGGCGACGGCGGCCGCGCTCGCGGCCGAGAAGACGAGCGCGACCGGCAGCCCCGAGTCGCTGCTGAACGGCCCGCAGATCGCGCCGGAAGGCAAGCCCGACGTCGTGCAGGACCAGGCGCAGGTGGACGACCTGCTCGCCAGCCTCGGCTTCTGACGCAGCGCGTCGAGCGTCGCGGCCGCGCCGTTCCCCCCGGGCGGCGGCCGCGCGTCGGCATTTCCGTGCGGAATTGACACTTGGACACACTCCGCAGGCATACTACGCGTCAGCAGCAACGCAGCGTCATTCATACGATCATCGCGATCGCGGGCGGCGGCGCCCGCGTCGACGCCAGTCCCTGGGGGGGAACGTGAAGCTGAAACGTTTGGGCAGGGCTGCCGCGCACGCGGCAGTTGCAACGGGCGTGCTGTGGGCGACCCACGCGTACGCCGAACTGGGCGGGGCGCCGATGTCGCCGCCCGCCAACGATCCGGCGGCCACCGTGCGCGCGATGCAGCGCGCAATGCGCTCGGCCGACGGCACGCCGACGAGCGCGGCCGCGTACACGATGCGCGAGATCACGCTCGGTTCCGGCACCGTGATCCACGAATACACCTCGAGCGCGGGCACCGTGTTCGGTCTCGCATGGCGCGGGCCGACGGTACCGGATCTCTCGTCGCTGCTCGGCAGCTATTTCCAGCAGTACACGGCCGGCGTCGAAGCCGCGCACGCGGCACGCGGCTGGCGCGCGCCGGTGTCCGTCGCGACCGGCGGGCTCGTGATCCGCACGGGCGGCCACATGGGCGCGTTCTCGGGCCAGGCATGGCTGCCGAACGCACTGCCCGCCGGGCTGACCGGCAACGACATCCAGTGACTGCGGGAGAACGATCTTGCGAATTCCTCGTACTTTCATCCGCTGGGTCGGCGTCGCGGGTCTGGCGATCGCGACGGCGTTGACGGTCGTCGCGTGCGGCGGCGGCGATGGCGACGGCGGCGGCAATTCGACGGGCGGCAACACCGGCGGGTCCGGCGGCACCGGCGGCTCGGGCTCCGGCTCGGGCGGCGGCACGGCCAACACCGCGAACACGGCCGTCATCACGGTCAATTCCGGCGTCGCGAGCGTCATTAACATTCCTACGGTCAGCGTGACGGTCTGTGCACCGGGCACCACGAACTGCCAGGTCGTGAACAACGTGCTCGTCGACACCGCGTCGTACGGCCTGCGGCTCGTCAGCACCGCGGTATCGGGCCTGCTCGGCAGCCTGCCGCAGACGACGAGCGGCGGCGCGCCGCTCGCCGAGTGCGGCAAGTTCGTGTCGAGCTACACCTGGGGTTCGGTGCGCACGGTCGACCTGTCGATCGGCTCCGAACAGGCGTCGTCGTTGCCGGTGCAGATCATCGGCGATCTCGGCACCACCAACGTGCCGACGTCCTGCACGAACGGCAACACGTCGGCGAACTCGGCCGGCACGCTCGGCGCAAACGGGATTCTCGGCATCGGGCCGGCACCGTACGACTGCGGCGACAACTGCGTGACGTCCACATCGTCCAATTACAACAACTACTACGCGTGCCCGAACGGCAATGCGAGTTGCACGGTCACGCTCGTGCCGCTCGCGCAGCAGGTCGCGAATCCGGTCCATCGTTTCGCGACCGACAACAACGGCGTGATCGTGCAGATGCCGAACATCTCGAACAGCGGGCAGGCGAGCGCGACGGGCCTGCTGACGTTCGGCATCGGCACGCAGAGCAACAACGCGCTGGGCGCCTCGTCGACACTGACGTCGACGACGGCCGGCGACGTCACCGCGACGTTCCTCGGCCGCACCGTCACGGCGTTCTTCGATACGGGCTCGAACGCGTATTTCTTCGACGACTCCTCGCAGGCGATCTGTTCGCGCAACACGTCGTTCTACTGCCCGACGTCGACGACGACCTACTCGGCGACGCTGACCGGCCAGAACGGCACGTCGGCCGGCGTGACGATGCCGGTCGTGAACGCGGACGCGGTGTTCGCGAACACGTCGACGTTCGCGTTCAACGACATCGCGGGCCCGTTCGGCTCGTCGCAATGGCTCGATCTCGGCCTGCCGCATTTCTACGGCAAGACGATCTACTTCGGCATGGACCGCCGGTCGATGGGCGGCGCGGCGCCTTACGTCGCATTCTGACCGGCCCGGCCGGCCGTACCGAAAAGGGGGGGGCGACTCGGTCGCCCCCTTTTTTCATCCGCGGGCGACACGCAGGCGCCCGCCGCGGAGCCGCGCCGGCCGGGCGATCGCGCCCGTCCGATTCGCAGAAATACCCCCCTTTCCCGGCTTTGCTCGACCGATCGGCGGTTGACGCGTCCATCAATAATCGCTGTCAGTGAAAAGCGGCATTCCGCCGTAGCCGTAGCCGACTGGAGGCCCCGTGGCAGACGAGAGCGATCTCGACCGGACCGAAGCCGCCACTCCGAGACGCCGCGAGAAGGCGCGCGAGGAGGGGCAGGTCGCGCGTTCGCGCGAACTGGCTTCGTTCGCGCTGCTCGCGGCGGGCTTCTACGGCGCGTGGCTGCTCGCGGGACCGGCGGGCGCGCATCTGCAGGCGATGCTGCGCGGCGCGTTCGCGTTCGACCGCGCGACCGCGTTCGACACGCACCGGATGCTGTCGGCGGCCGGCAGCGCGAGCCTCGAGGGGCTTGCCGCGCTGCTGCCGATCCTCGCACTGACCGGCGCGGCCGCGCTGCTCGCGCCGATGGCGCTCGGCGGCTGGCTGATCTCGCCGAAAACCTTCGAGCTGAAGTTCGACCGGCTCAATCCGGTCGCGGGTCTCGGCCGCATCTTCTCGATCCAGGGGCCGATCCAGCTCGGCATGTCGATCGCGAAGACGCTCGTCGTCGGCGGCATCGGCGGCGTCGCGATCTGGCGCAGCAAGGACGAACTGCTCGGCCTCGCGACGCAGCCGCTCGATACGGCGCTCGTCGACGCGCTGCATCTGGTCGCCGTGTGCTGCGGCACGACGGTGGCCGGGATGCTGGTCGTCGCCGCGCTCGACGTCCCGTATCAACTCTGGCAGTACAACAAGAAGCTGCGCATGACGAAGGAAGAAGTGAAGCGCGAACACCGCGAGAACGAAGGCGATCCGCACGTGAAGGGGCGGATTCGCCAGCAGCAGCGCGCGATCGCGCGTCGCCGGATGATGGCGGCCGTGCCGAAGGCGGACGTCGTCGTCACGAACCCGACGCACTTCGCGGTCGCGCTGCAGTACGCGGACGGCGAAATGCGCGCGCCGAAGGTCGTCGCGAAGGGCGTGAACCTCGTCGCCGCACGCATCCGCGAACTCGCGGCCGAGCACAACGTGCCGCTGCTCGAAGCGCCGCCGCTCGCGCGGGCGCTCTATCACAACGTCGAACTCGAACGCGAGATTCCGGGCGCGCTGTATTCGGCCGTCGCCGAAGTGCTCGCGTGGGTCTATCAGCTCAAGCGCTTCCGCGCCGAAGGCGGCGCGTTCCCGGCCGCGCCCGTCGATCTCGACGTGCCGGCCGAGCTCGACAAGGGCGCGACGGTGTCCGCCGACGATGCGCGCGACGAGGCCGAAGACGCGCTCGGCACGCACGGAGGCGCCGCATGAGCACGCCGACCACGGGGCTCTTCGCGAAGCGCGCGACCCTGCTCGCCGGCACCAACCTGCGCGCGCTGGCCGGGCCGATCCTGATCTGCATGATCCTCGGGATGATGATCCTGCCGCTGCCGCCGCTGCTGCTGGATCTGCTGTTCACGTTCAACATCGCGCTGTCGGTGATGGTGCTGCTCGTCAGCATGTACACGATGAAGCCGCTCGACTTCGCGGCATTCCCGAGCGTGCTGCTGTTCTCGACGCTGCTGCGGCTGTCGCTGAACGTTGCGTCGACGCGCGTCGTGCTGCTCGAAGGTCACACGGGCCCGGACGCGGCCGGCCAGGTGATCGAGGCGTTCGGCCACTTCCTCGTCGGCGGCAATTTCGCGGTCGGCATCGTCGTGTTCGTGATCCTGATGATCATCAACTTCATGGTGATCACGAAGGGCGCGGGGCGCATCGCCGAAGTGTCCGCGCGCTTCACGCTCGACGCGATGCCCGGCAAGCAGATGGCGATCGACGCCGATCTGAACGCGGGCCTCATCAACGAGGAGCAGGCGCGCAAGCGCCGCCAGGCCGTCGCGCAGGAGGCCGAGTTCTACGGCTCGATGGACGGCGCGTCGAAGTTCGTGCGCGGCGACGCGATCGCCGGCCTGATCATCATGGCGATCAACGTGATCGGCGGCCTGATCGTCGGGATGATCCAGCACGACATGAGCTTCGCGGCCGCGGGCAAGAACTACACGCTGCTGACGATCGGCGACGGCCTCGTCGCGCAGATTCCGTCGCTCGTGATCTCGACCGCGGCCGGCGTGATCGTGTCGCGCGTCGCGACCGACGAGGACATCGGCACGCAGATCACCGGCCAGCTGTTCACGAATCCGCGCGTGCTGACGATCACCGGCGCGATCATCGTGCTGATGGGGCTGATCCCCGGCATGCCGCACTTCGCGTTTCTCGCGCTCGGCGCCGGCGCGATCTGGCTTGCGCGCACGCAGACGAAGCGCGCGGCCGCACGCAAGGCGGCCGGCGACGTGACCGAAATCGCACCGCCCGCCGCGCTGCCGTCCGACAGCCACGAAGCGACGTGGGACGACGTGCAGCTGATCGATCCGCTCGGCCTCGAAGTCGGCTATCGGCTGATTCCGCTCGTCGATCGCAACAGCGACGGCGAGCTGCTCAAGCGGATCAAGAGCATTCGCAAGAAATTCGCGCAGGAAATCGGCTTCCTGCCGCCGGTGATCCATATCCGCGACAACCTCGAACTGCGTCCGAACGCGTACCGGATCGCGCTGAAGGGCGTCGAGATCGGCACGGGCGAAGTGTTTCCGGGCCAGTGGCTCGCGATCAATCCGGGGCAGGTGACGGCCGCGCTGCCGGGCGCCGCGACGCAGGATCCGGCGTTCGGGCTGCCGGCCGTGTGGATCGACGTCGCGATGCGCGAGCAGGCGCAGGTGTACGGCTACACGGTCGTCGATGCGAGCACCGTGGTCGCGACGCATCTGAACCATCTGGTCGTCCAGCACGCGGCCGAGCTGCTCGGCCGGCAGGAAGTGCAGGCGCTCGTCGAGCGCACCGGCAAGGACGCGCCGTCGCTAGTCGAGGATCTGGTGCCGAAGACGGTCTCGCTGACGACGCTGCAGAAGGTGCTGCAGAACCTGCTCGACGAAGGCGTGCCGATCCGCGACATGCGCACGATCCTCGAGGCCGTGTCCGAGCATGCGGGCCGCGGCGACGCATACGAGATCACGGCCGCCGTGCGCCTCGCGCTCGGCCGCGCGATCACGCAGCAGTGGTATCCGGGCACGGGCGACATGCAGGTGATGGGTCTCGACGCGAATCTCGAGCGCGTGCTGTCGCAGGCGCTCGCGACCGGCGCGAATCCGGGCCTCGAGCCCGGGCTCGCGAACACGCTTCTGACCGGCACGCAACAAGCGATGCTGCGTCAACAGAATCTCGGGCTGCCGCCCGTGCTGCTCGTGCAGCACGCGTTGCGCGCGATGCTCGCGCGCTTCCTGCGCCGCAGCCTGCCGCAATTGAAAGTGCTGTCGTATGCCGAAGTGCCGGATACACGCACGATCAAGGTTGTTAACGTCATCGGGGGTTCCGCTTGAACATTCGCAAATTCACCGGCGCGACGAGCCGCGACGCGCTTCGTCTGGTGCGCGAGGCGCTGGGCGCCGACGCCGTCGTGCTGTCGAACCGCGCGCTCGATGACGGCAGCGTCGAAATCGTCGCACTCGCCGACGCCGAACTGGCCGCGGTCGCACCGCCGGCCGCCGCTGCCGTGCGAGCGCGCCTGCCCGAATCGGCGCTGCCCGCCGCCGTGCCCGCGGCCGCCGTGCCCGGTATCGTCGCGCGGCCCGCCGCGCCCGCCCGCGCGGTCGCGAATCCGTATGCGACGGACGAACACGGGCTGCCGGACGTGTTCTCGTCGGTGTTCGGCGCGAGCGCCGAGACGACGCAGGCGGCCGCCGGCCCTGCCGCGCCGGCCGCGGACGAGCCGGACGCGGTGCGCGCGAATGCCGCCGTGCCGGCGCCGGCACATGCGGCGCCGCCCGCCGCGTCGGGCGAGCCGGCCGCATGGCTCGTCGAGCACGCCAAACGCCTGACGCAGCAGCGCGATGCGCTGCGCGCCCGTACGCAAGCCGCGCCCGCCGCGTCGGCCGGCGCCGCACACGCGCCGCAGGACGCGGCGCCCGCGACGTCGCCCGACTGGATGCGCGACGTCGCACGCGAAGCGGAACGGCGCGCGCCGGCCGCCGCGCGCACGACCGACGCGGCTGCCGCAAAAGCGGCCGACCGCGCGCGGCTGTCCGCCGATACGGCGGCGGCCGTCGCCGACGCGGTGAAGTCCGGCGTCGAGCGCATCGTCAACGACACGGTGATGCACGAGCTCGGCGCGCTGCGCGGAATGATGGAAGCGCAGTTCGACAACCTGATGTGGCACGACCGCCAGCGCCGCAGCCCGGTGCACGGCGCATTGTCGAAGCATCTGTTCGCCGCCGGTTTTTCCGCGCAGCTCGTGCGGATGCTCGTCGATCATCTGCCGGCCGGCGACGGTGCGCAGACGTTCGACGCGGCGCTCGAATGGGCGCAGTCGGTGCTCGCCGCGAACCTGCCGGTGCTCGGCAGCGAGGACGCACTGATGGAGCGCGGCGGCGTGTTCGCGCTGATGGGGCCGACCGGCGTCGGCAAGACGACCACGACCGCCAAGCTCGCGGCACGCTGCGTGATGCGCTTCGGCGCGAGCAAGGTCGCGCTGCTGACGACCGACAGCTACCGGATCGGCGGCCACGAGCAGCTGCGCATCTTCGGCAAGATCCTCGGCGTGCCGGTCCACGCCGTGAAGGACGCCGGCGATCTGTCGCTCGCGCTGTCCGAGCTGCGCAACAAGCACATCGTACTGATCGACACGATCGGGATGAGCCAGCGCGACCGCGCGGTGTCCGACCAGATCGCGATGCTGCACGGCGCGAGCACGCCGGTGCAGCGGCTGCTGCTGCTCAACGCGACGAGCCACGGCGACACGCTCAACGAAGTCGTGCAGGCCTATCGCAGCGCCGGCGACCGCGCCGATCTCGCCGGGCCGGACCTGGCCGGGCCTGACCTGGCCGGGCCTGACCTCGCCGGCTGCATCCTGACGAAGCTCGACGAGGCGACGCATCTCGGCGGCGCGCTCGACACCGTGATCCGCTACAAGCTGCCCGTGCACTACGTGTCGACCGGCCAGAAGGTGCCGGAAAACCTGTACGTCGCGACTACGCGCTTCCTGCTGAAGAGCGCGTTCTGCGTGCCGCGCGACGGCTCGCCGTTCGTCCCGCAGGACGACGACATGCCGCTGCTGCTGTCCGCGCTGACCGCCCGTGCGGCCGCCGATCTGCACGAGGTGCGATTTGGATAAACGAACGATCGACCAGGCCGAAGGACTGCGGCGCCTGCTGGCCGGGCGCGGGTCGCGCATCGTCGCGGTGACGGGCGGGCCGACCGGCGTCGGCTGCACGTCGACCGTCGTGAACGTCGCCGCCGCGCTCGCGGCGCTCGGCAAGGACGTGCTCGTCGTCGACGAGCGCGCGGACGTGCATTCGGCCGCCGCGACGCTCGCCGGCGCATGGCTGCGAGACGGCGAGCGCACGCGCGTCGCGGCCGGTTTCTGGCTGTGCGCGAGCGCGCAGGCCGCGCGTGCCGGCTACGGCGATGCGCAGCTGAGCGCCTTCGTCGACGGCCCGGCCGACATCGTGCTGATCGACGCGCAGCTCGGCGCCGACGGCACGCTCTCGACGCTCGCGCGCGAAGCGCACGACGTGCTGATCGTCACGCGCGTGGCCGCGCACGCGATCACCGAAGCGTACGCGTGCATGAAGCGGCTGCATTTCGCGCACGCGACCGCGCAATTCCGCGTGCTCGTGAACCACGTCGGCAGCCATGCCGATGCGAAGACCGCGTTCGACAACCTCGCGGGCGTCGCGAGCCGCTACCTGACCGTGTCGATCGCCGATGCCGGTTGCGTGAGCGCCGATCCGCTCGTCGAGCACGCGCGTGCGCTGACGCGCTGTACGGTCGACGCGTTTCCGTCGTCGCCCGCCGCGCGCGACTACCGAAAGATCGCGGCCGACCTGCTGTACTGGCCGATGCGCCCGCGTGCGGGCACGGGTGCCGCGCGCGAGCTGCGCGGCGGGCAGCCGTCGTACCGGACGGGCGCGGCGCACGCCGCATGAGCGTCACCGGAAGGAGAGAGCCATGATGTACAACGCTCAGGGAAAGATCTCGCAGGCCGACGTGCTCGCGCAGTACGCGCCGCTCGTGCGCCGTCTCGGGCTGCAGCTCGTCGCGAAGATGCCGGCGAGCGTCGATCTCGACGACCTGATCCAGGCCGGCATGATCGGGCTGATGGATGCGGCCGGCCGCTACAAGGAAGACCAGGGCGCGCAGTTCGAGACGTACGCGACGCAGCGGATCCGCGGCGCGATGCTCGACGAGCTGCGCAGCAACGACTGGCTGCCGCGCAGCCTGCGCAAGACTTCGCGTGAAGTCGAACTCGCGGTGCACCAGGTCGAGCAGCGGCTCGGCCGCGCCGCGAGCGAGGCCGAGATCGCGCAGCACCTGAACATGCCGCTCGACGAATACCAGGCGATGCTGCAGGACCTGCACGGCAGCCAGCTCATCTACTACGAGGATTTCGACCGCGCGGCCGACGACGAGCCGTTCCTCGACCGCTATCGCGTCGATCACGCCGATCCGTTGTCGGCGCTGCTCGACGAGCATCTGCGCGGTGCGCTCGTCGAGGCGATCGAGCGGCTGCCCGAGCGCGAGAAGCTGCTGATGTCGCTCTACTACGAGCGCGGACTGAATCTGCGCGAGATCGGCGCCGTGCTCGAGGTCAGCGAATCGCGCGTGTGCCAGCTGCACAGCCAGGCGGTCGCGCGATTGCGCGCGCGGCTGCGCGAGCAGGCGTGGGTCGGCGCGGAAAGCTGAAGCGCCTGCGGGCGGCGGCGCGGCGCATCGCGCCGTTCGCGAGCATCGCGACACGGACCGCCGCGCGCATCTCGATAAAGGGGCGCGCTTCGCGCCGCGGGCCCGCGCCGACGACGATCGACGCGGCCGACACAAGAAATTTCCGTCGCGATTTGCTACAATCGCAGCCGTTTTCCGAGGAGCGTTGCGACGGACCTTCTGCGTCCGCCAGGCTCGGAAGGCTTCACCAGGCAGCCGTGCGGCGACATTCGCGCCGGCCCGCCTCCTGAACGGCGCTCACGTCATCAATTTCTAGAACTTTTTTAGAAAGGAGGGCGTGATGAGCGCCGTTATCGATTCGAAAGCTTCCCAGGATTACGTCGTCGCCGACATGGCACTTGCCGGCTGGGGCCGCAAGGAGCTGAACATTGCCGAGACCGAAATGCCGGGCCTCGTGCAGATCCGCGACGAATACAAGGCGCAGCAGCCGCTGAAGGGCGCGCGCATCGCCGGTTCGCTGCACATGACGATCCAGACCGGCGTGCTGATCGAGACGCTGAAGGCGCTCGGCGCCGACGTGCGCTGGGCTTCGTGCAACATCTTCTCGACGCAGGACCACGCGGCTGCCGCGATCGTCGAAGCCGGCACGCCGGTGTTCGCGTTCAAGGGCGAATCGCTCGACGAATACTGGGAGTTCTCGCACCGCATCTTCGAATGGCCGAACGGCGAATTCGCGAACATGATCCTCGACGACGGCGGCGATGCGACGCTGCTGCTGATCCTCGGCGCGAAGGCCGAGAAGGATCGCTCGGTGATCGCGAAGCCGACCAACGAGGAAGAAGTCGCGCTGTACAAGTCGATCGCGCGCCACCTCGACATCGACGCGAACTGGTACTCGAAGCGCCTCGCGCACATCAAGGGCGTGACCGAAGAAACGACGACCGGCGTGCACCGCCTGTACCAGATGGAAAAGGACGGCCGCCTGCCGTTCCCGGCGTTCAACGTGAACGACTCCGTCACGAAGTCGAAGTTCGACAACCTGTACGGCTGCCGCGAGTCGCTCGTCGACGGCATCAAGCGTGCGACCGACGTGATGATCGCGGGCAAGGTCGCGGTGGTCGCGGGCTACGGCGACGTGGGCAAGGGCTGCGCGCAGTCGCTGCGCGGCCTCGGCGCGACCGTGTGGGTCACCGAGATCGATCCGATCTGCGCGCTGCAGGCGGCGATGGAAGGCTACCGCGTCGTGACGATGGAATACGCGGCCGACAAGGCCGACATCTTCGTGACCGCGACCGGCAACTATCACGTGATCACGCACGATCACATGAAGGCGATGCGCCACAACGCGATCGTCTGCAACATCGGCCACTTCGATTCGGAAATCGACGTCGCGTCGACGCGCCAGTACCAGTGGGAAAACATCAAGCCGCAGGTCGACCACATCATCTTCCCGGACGGCAAGCGCATCATCCTGCTGGCCGAAGGCCGCCTCGTGAACCTCGGCTGCGCGACCGGCCACCCGTCGTTCGTGATGTCGAACTCGTTCGCGAACCAGACGCTTGCGCAGATCGAACTGTTCACGCGCGGCGACCAGTACGAGAACAAGGTCTACGTGCTGCCGAAGCATCTCGACGAGAAGGTCGCGCGTCTGCACCTCGCACGCATCGGCGCGCAGCTGTCGACGCTGTCGGACGAGCAGGCCGCGTACATCGGCGTGCAGAAGGAAGGTCCGTTCAAGCCGAACCACTACCGCTACTGATGCGTGCCGCCGCTGCCGCGCCGCATGCGCCTCGCGCGCGCACGGCGCAGCAGCGCGGCGTCATCCGGCCGGGCGGCCCGTTGCATGCGTTTGCGCGCGGCCCGCTCGCACCGGCGGCCACCGATCGACAACCGAAGAACCGGAGCACACCATGAGTCTCATCCTGACCTGGGTCATCAATGCCCTCGCGCTGCTGATCATCACGTACCTCGTGCCGTCGATCCACATCAAGAGCTTCGGCACCGCGCTGATCGTCGCGGTCGTGCTCGGCCTGATCAACACGGTGATCCGTCCGGTGCTGATCCTGCTGACGCTGCCCGTGACGGTCGTCACGCTCGGGCTGTTCATCCTCGTCGTGAACGCGCTGTGCTTCTGGTTCGCGTCGTCGCTGCTGAAGGGCTTCGAGGTGTCCGGGTTCTGGTCCGCGTTCTTCGGTTCGATCCTGTACAGCATCGTGTCGTGGCTGCTGTCCGCACTCATCTTCGGTCAGCGCAACCTCGGCTGAGGGCTGAACCCTCCGAATCATGAAACCGATCGAACTCTCGTTTGAATTCTTTCCGCCGAAAACGGCGGACGGCGTCGAGAAGCTGCGCGCGACGCGTGCGCAGCTGCTGCCGCTGAAGCCGAAATTCGTCTCCGTGACGTTCGGCGCCGGCGGCTCGACGCAGCAAGGCACGCTCGATACCGTGCTCGACATGCAGAAGGACGGCCTCGACGCCGCGCCGCACCTGTCGTGCATCGGCTCGTCGCGCGACAGCCTGCGCGCGATCCTCGACCAGTACCGCTCGTGCGGCATTCGTCACATCGTCGCGCTGCGCGGCGACCTGCCGTCCGGGATGGGCTCGGTGGGCGAGCTGCGCTACGCGTCGGAACTCGTCAGCTTCATCCGCGCGGAGCACGGCGACTGGTTCCACATCGAAGTCGCCGGCTATCCGGAATACCATCCGCAGGCGCGCTCGCCGAAGGCCGATCTCGAGAACTTCGCGCGCAAGGTGAAGGCCGGCGCGAATTCCGCGATCACGCAGTACTTCTTCAACGCGGACGCGTATTTCCGCTTCGTCGACGACGTGCGCAAGCTCGGCGTCGACGTGCCGATCGTGCCGGGCATCATGCCGATCACGAACTTCTCGCAGTTGATGCGCTTCTCCGAAATGTGCGGTGCCGAAGTGCCGCGCTGGGTCGCGCGCCGGCTCGAGAGCTTCGGCGACGATCGCGAATCGATCCGCGCGTTCGGCGCCGACGTCGTTACCGGCCTGTGCCAGCGTCTGATCGACGCGGGCGTGCCGGGGCTGCACTTCTACACGCTGAACGCGGCTGCCGCGACGAAGGCGATCTGCGAACGCCTCGACGTGTAGGCGTGGCGCGCGCGGCCTGCCGCTGCATGCCCCGTCGGCTTCGGCCGGCGGGGTTTTTTTTCGTCCGTCAGCGCTGCGCCTGCAGCAGCGGCGGACGGCGATCGAACCACGGCCGCGCCTGCTCGAGCTGCCGCGCGAGCTGCAGCAGCAGCGCGTCGTCGCCGTGACGTGCGACGAACTGCACGCCGATCGGCAACCCGCGCGCGTTCCAGTAGAGTGGCACCGACATCGCCGGCTGGCCCGTCAGATTGAACAGCTCGGTGCAGCCGGCCCACGCGAACGCCTTCTGCGATGCCTTCGCAAGCAGCTCGCGCAGCAGCGGCTTCGCGGGCAGCGCGGCCACGAGCTTCATCTGCGCGGCTTCGAGCGGCGTCGGCTGCAGTTCGCCGATCTTCACCGGCGGGCCGGCCAGCGACGCGCACAGCATCGCGTCGTAGCGCGACACGAGACCCGACACCTGCACCGTCAGCTGCCGTTGCCATTCGAGCACGTCCTGCAGCCGCGCACGCGCGAGCCGCCGGCCGACCACGGCCATCGCCCAGGTCGCCGCCTCGAACTCGCCGCGCCGCGGCGTGCGGCCGGTCAGTGCGCGCGCGCCGAGCACGATCTCCTCGGCGATCGTCGCCCACAGCGTCAGGAAGGTTTCGGCCGCGCGCGCGTAGTCGACATGCAGCGTCGCCGGTTCGACGTGATGGCCGAGCGATTCGACGAGCGCGGCCGCGTCGTCGAGCGCCGCGCGCGTGTCGTCGGCGAGCGCCGGCGCGAGCATCGGATCGGTGACGAGGCCGATCCGCAGCGGGCGCGGCGGCGTATCGAGCGCCGCGAGGAAGGTGCCCGGCGCACCGGGCGGCAGCGTCGCGCCGGTCGTCACGTCGAGCAGCAGCGCACTGTCGCGCACGCTGCGCGACACCGCATGATTGACGACGAGATCGCCGTGGGTCGGCAGATCGACGAGCGCCGGATGGCGGCTCGGCTTCAGCCCGAACAGCCCGCAGCACGAGGCGGGAATGCGGATCGAGCCGCCGCCGTCCGATGCATGCGCGAGCGGCACGACGCCGGCCGCGACGGCGGCCGCCGCGCCGCCGCTCGAGCCGCCGCTCGTATGGTCGAGACTCCACGGATTGCGGCACGCGCCGAACAGGTCGGGCTCGGTGTAGGGCATCTGGCCGATCTCCGACGTGTTCGTCTTGCCGAACACGTTGAGCCCGGCCGCACGGCTTTTGGCGATGAACGGCGAATCGTCGCCGGGCACGAAGTAGCGGTAGTGGCGGCTGCCCATCGACAGCGGCAGCCCGGCAACGGCCGCGCCGAGATCCTTCACGAGATACGGGACACCCGCGAACGGTGCGTCGGCGGCTGCCGCGGACGCGGCCGCCGCACGCGTGCGCGCGGCGTCGTAATCCTGCAGCACGATCGCGTTGATCGCGCCGTTGACGGCCTCGGCCCGGCCGATGGCGGCGTCGAGCAGTTCGAGCGGGCTCGCCTGGCGTTCGCGCACGAGCGTCGCGAGGCCGATCGCGTCGTGCGCGAGATAGTCGTCATGCATCGCAGTCACCCCCGTTGTGACGTATGGCGATGGACCAAGCATAACGCGGGCCCGGCACGCGGCGGTGCCGGCCCGCGGCGCGCCGGGCTTACAGGTGCTCGGCGAGGAACGTCAGCGTGCGGCCGTGCGCGAGCGCCGATGCGCGCTGCTGGTACGACGCGCGCTCCGGGCAGTTGAAGCCGTGCTCGGCGCCCGGATAGACGTGAAACGCGGCGTTGTCGCGGCCGGCGAACGCGGCCTTCACCTGCTCGACCGCATCGAGCGGAATCGCGTGGTCGTTTTCGGCGTAATGGAACAGCATCGGCTGCGCGATCTTGCCGGCGAGATCGAGCGCGTTCTGGATGCCGCCGCCGTAATATGCGACCGCCGCGTCGACCTTGCCGGCCGCGGCCGTGCGGTAGGCGAGCTGGCCGCCGAAGCAGTAGCCGATCGCGGCGATCTTGCCGGTCGTTTCGGTGCGTGCGCGCAGCGCGTCGGCGGCCGCGCCGAGATCGGCGACCGCGAGACCGATGTCGGTCTTTTTCATCAGCTCGATGCCCTTGTCGCGATCGGCGCCGTCGTACGTGAGCTCCACGCGCGGCTGCGTGCGCCAGAACACGTCGGGCGCGAGCGCGACGTAGCCGTCGGCCGCGTACTGGTCGGCGACCGCACGAATGTGCGAATTCACGCCGAAGATTTCCTGAATGATGATGACGGCAGGGCCCTTGCCGCGCTTCGGCAGCGCGAGATAGCCGCCGAAGCTGTCGTTACCGGTCGGGATGTCGATCCATTGGGCAGTCACGTTGGAACTCCTGGCAAACGAGGCGCATGCGGCCTCGGGGACGATAGAGGCGGCTTAGTGTGCCACCAATCGCGTGCCGTTGCAGTGCGCGCACCGGTGCGCACCGCGCGCTTCTCGCGCAGCGATCGATTCAATCTCGATTATTCATTTTTCGGCCGCGCGATGCTTCGCTACAGTCGATGCACAGGCTTTTACAAAGCGCTTTCGTGCATCGTTTTCGAAGGATCCGCCATGTCCGCTCGTCCGTTTTCCACTCCGTTCGCCGAACGCTTCGGCTTGCGCCTGCCGCTCGTGCAGGCGCCGATGGTCGGCGCGACCACGGCCGCGATGGTCGCCGCCGCGTCGAACGCCGGCGCGCTCGGCAGCCTCGGCGCCGGCGCGTTCGACCCGGATCGCATCGCCGCCGAAGTCGACGCGATCCGCGCGGCGACCGATCGTCCGTTCGCCATCAACCTGTTCGTGCTGCCCGACACCGCAGCCGATGCGGCGACCGTCGCGCGTGCGCTCGCCGCGATCGATCCGCTGAACGCGGCGCTCGGCCTGCCGCCGGGCTCGGCGCCCGCACGGTACGCGCCCGACTTCCGCGCGCAGCTCGACGCACTCGTCGCACTGCGCGTGCCGGTCGCGAGCTTCACGTTCGGCGTGCTCGACGCGGCCGACGTCGCGCGCCTGAAGGCCGCGGGCACGTACGTGATCGGCACCGCGACGCACGTCGCCGAAGGGCTCGCGTGGCAGGCGGCCGGCGCCGACGCGCTGTCCGCGCAGGGCGCCGAAGCGGGCGGCCATCGCGGCACGTTCATCGGCCCGGCCGAACACGCGCTGATCGGCACGCTCGCGCTCGTGCCGCAACTCGTCGATGCGACCGGGCTGCCGGTGCTCGCGGCAGGCGGCATCATGGACGGCCGCGGGATTGCTGCGGCGCTCGCGCTCGGCGCGCAGGCCGCGCAGCTCGGCACCGCGTTTCTGCCGTGCGCGGAAAGCGCGATCGCGGCGGACTGGAAGGCGCGGCTGCTCGCGTGCGACGACACGTCGACGCAGGTCACGCGCGCGATCACGGGGCGCCACGCACGCGGGCTGCGCAACGCGCTGATGACGCGCCTCGGCGAACGGCTCGACGACGTCGCGCCGTATCCCGTGCAGAACGCGCTCACGCAGCCGCTGCGCCAGGCGGCCGCGCGCGCGAACGACGGCGACTACCTGTCGCTCTGGGCCGGGCAGGGCGCGGCGCTCGCACGGCGGCGCGGCGATGCGCTGACGACCGCGCAACTGGTCGACGCACTCGCGGCCGAGTGGCGCGCGGCGGCCTGAATGCGTTCGTATCGGACGCCGAAACGCGCGTGCCGTCACGCGCGTTTCATTCAATGATCGCGCGCACAAAATACCGATTCGAAAAGGCGCGGAAACGCTTTAAAAGTCCCTTTCAAAAGCCCTCGAGTAATTAGCGGAAACCCTTATCCGGCGGGGCTTCCAGCCGTTTTCGAGCAAGCCCTCCAGTGCGCTCGCGGCGGTAGTGTTACCACTAACTCAAAAAAGTCCCACAAATTAATTTGATCACCTACACTGCGCGCAAGCACGGGCGGGCAGCTGCTAAAAGCGGCTGTTTCACGTGCTTGAGGCCAAGTGCATGAACGATGCAACCGGCGAATCGTCCAGTGATGCAAACACAGGGATGGCAGCGGGGCACCGGGCGATGGCGTTTATTGGGACCGAAACTGGAGACTTACATGAATATCAAGATGCAAAAGCTGTTGCCGATCACCGCGGCGGCGATGCTGTGCGCTGCAGCCGCAAGCAACGCGTCCGCCGATCAAGTCGTCAAGATCGGCCACGTCGCGCCGTTGACGGGCGGCATTGCACACCTGGGCAAGGACAACGAAAACGGTGCACGTCTCGCAGTCGAGGAGATCAACGCGAAGGGACTGACGATCGGCGGCCAGAAAATCACGCTGCAGCTCGACCCGCAGGATGATGCGGCCGACCCGCGTCAGGCGACGCAGGTTGCGCAGAAGCTCGTCGACGACAAGGTCGTCGCGGTGGTCGGCCACCTGAACTCGGGCACGTCGATCCCGGCCTCGAAGATCTACAGCGATGCGGGCATCGTGCAGATCTCGCCGTCGGCGACGAACCCGGCCTACACGCAGCAAGGCTTCAAGACGACGTATCGCGTCGTCGCGACCGACGCGCAGCAGGGCCCGGCACTCGCGAACTACGCGCATTCGAAGGGCATCAAGAGCGTCGCCGTGGTCGACGATTCGACCGCCTACGGTCAGGGCCTCGCGAACGAGTTCGAGAAGAAGGCGAAGGCGCTCGGTCTGAAGGTGGTGTCGCACGACGCGACCAACGACAAGGCGGTCGACTTCCGCGCGATCCTGACGAAGATCAAGGGTGAAAACCCCGACGCGATCATGTACGGCGGCATGGACGCCACCGGCGGCCCGTTCGCGAAGCAGGCGAAGCAGCTCGGCCTGCGCGCGAAGATCTTCGCGGGCGACGGCGTGTGCACGGAAAAGCTGGCCGACCTGGCCGGCGACGCGACCGACAACGTCGTGTGCTCGGAAGCCGGCGCCTCGCTCGAGAAGATGCCGGGCGGCGCCGCGTTCAAGGCGAAGTACGAGAAGCGCTTCGGCCAGCCGATCCAGATCTATGCGCCGTTCACGTATGACGCCGTGTACATCATCGTCGACGCGATGAAGCGCGCGAACTCGACCGATCCGGCGAAGATCGTGGCGGCGATGCCGGCGACGAACTACACGGGCGTGATCGGCACGACGACCTTCGATTCGAAGGGCGACCTGCGGCACGGCGTGATCTCGCTGTACAACTACAAGAGCGGCAAGAAGACGCTGCTCGACGAAGTGAAGATGTAACGCGACAAGCGGTCAACAGCAGGGGTGAAAACGCGCATGCGGCGACGCATGCGCGTTTTCTTTTGTGCGCGCGTGCCGCTCAGATCTTCAGGTGCGCGAGCACCTTCGGCGCGACGATCGCGACGAGCGCCGCGCAAAGCGCGACGACCGACAGGCCGATGGACAGGTTCGCGGCCTGCGCGACCGCGCCGATCACGACCGGCCCGAACAGCAGTCCGAAATACGCGAGGCCGGCGACGTGCGCGAGGCCTTCCGCCGCGTGGATGCCTTTCACGCGCGCGGCGGCGGCGAACAGCACGGGCATCATGTTCGCAAGGCCGAGCCCCATCAGCGTGAAGCCGAGCAGCACGGCCGCCGGGTGCGGCACCAGCAGCGCGCCGATCATCCCCGCGCAGGCGAGCGACGCACTCGCGAACACGAGTTGCGGCGCGCCGAACCGCGCGCGCACCGCGTCGCCGGCGAAGCGCGCGGCGGCCATCCCGCCGGAGAACGCCGCGTACGCGGCGCTTGCCGCAGCGGGACTCGCGGCGACGACGTCGCGCATGTAGACGGTCGCCCAGTCGTACATCGCGCCTTCGGCGATGAGCGCGACGAGTGCGATTCCACCGAGCATCCAGAGCGCGGGCGAGCGCCAGCGGTTGCCGCTGCCGTGCGCTTCGTCGTGATGCGGAACGTGCGGCAGCACGGCCGGGCTCGCCGCGACGAGGACGGCCGCGCAGGTCGCGGCCGCGAGCGCGAGATGCACGGCCGGCGACATCCCGGCCGACAGCAGTGCGCCGCCGGCCGCCGCGCCCGCCATCCCGCCGATGCTGAACATCCCGTGCAGCGACGACATGATCGGCTTGCCGAGCGCGAGCTCGACCGCGCTCGCTTCCGCGTTCATCGCGACGTCGAGCGTCGCCATCGAGAAGCCGAACAGCGCGAGCACGACGAGCAGCATCGGATAATCGGGCACGACGAGGATCAGCGCCGCGCACGCGGACATCACGAGCCCGCCCGCGAGACAGGCGACGCGCGAACCGACGCGCGCGATCCAGCGCGCGATCGTCAGCATCGCGGCGATCGATCCGCCGGCGACCGCGAACAGCGCGATCGACAGCAGCGCGGGGCTCAGCGCGAATTTGTCGCGCACGGTCGGCACGTGCACGCCCCACGACGCGTACATCATGCCGGCAACGAAGAACAGCGCCATCGTCGCGGTGCGCGCACGCTGGCGAACGGGAAGCGACAGCATGCGGTGCGCGTCGGGCGCGGCGGCGAGATCGGAGGAAGATTGGGACACGGAACGCTCGTTGGAAATCTGAATGCGCCGGATGACGGGCGCTCGTCTGATTTGTCCGATTCTATCGAACCGCTTGCGCGCTTGCCGGCCGGTGCCATCCCGCAACGACGCTGCACCGGTTTGGCGCATGACGGCCGCATGGACCGACGGCCGATGTGCGGCACGCGCGGCCGCGAGTAACATCGGAGCGCAGGCGGCGCGCCGACGCGCCGCGCGTTCATCGTGGAGCCATCTTGAACATCGATCCCGCCCTCGCCCTGCATCTGCTGCACCGCTGCGCGCTCGGTACGCTCGCGACCCATGCGCGCGAGCCGCAAGGATTTCCGTATCCGACCGTCGTGCCGTTCGCGCCCGACGCCGGCCACCGGCCCGTGATTCTCGTCAGCGCGCTTGCCGAGCACACGCGCAACCTCGTCGCCGATCCGCGTGCGGGATTCCTGGTCGTCGATGCGCGCGACGGCGACGTGCTGAACGCCGAGCGCGCGACGCTGCTCGGCCGCTTCGTCCCGCTCGACGACGATCCGCACCTCGCCGCGCGCTACTGCCGCTACGAGCCCGACGCCGCGCGCTATCTCGCGCTCGGCGACTTCACGTTCCGGGCGCTGGAGGTCGAGCGGCTGCGCTATATCGGCGGCTTCGGCCGCATGGGCTGGGTCGAGGGCACGGACCTCGACACGCTGCCGCCGCTGTCGTTCGACGACGAGCAGGAACTGTGGGCCGCATACGAAGCCGGCTCCGAGCGTCGCGACGGGCTGGACCTGCTCGGTGTGGACCGTTACGGCGCCGACTGGCGATACGAAGGACGCCGGATCCGGACGCCGTTCGACATGCCGCAGACCGACGTGCGCGCCCTGCGCGAACGGCTGCTCGACTGCGCACGAAATGCGGCGTGATGTCGCGGCGTCGCCGGCCGGCGACGCGGTGCGACGATTTTCCGAAATTGTCGCCGGATGAAAGTTTTGATTTTTACGCATGTCGGGTAATTGCGTATGTTGATAGACCGAATGGACAACCGGTAATGTCCTAATCTCGACACCAGTTCGTAACATTTTGAGAAAGTTCGTAGCCGGTCAAAATGACGGGCCTGAATTACAATCGACATCGGGATTTTCATGAATCCCTCTTCTCTCAATTCTTTTTTGTGCTAATCTCTGCCTTCAAAATCCGAGGCACATATATTTCATGAGTGGTGAGCCGGCTGCAGACCGGCGCCATTGGTCAGATCGAAAGGAAAACTATGTCTTCTTACAAGGACCTGCTGGCCCAGCGGGAGAAGCTGGAGAAGCAAATCGAAGAAGCGAAGGCGCGTGAATACGCCGAAGTACTCAATGACGTGAAGCAGAAAATCGCCGACTACGGCTTTTCGCTCGCGGAACTCGGCCTGAGCCGCGCGAAGGCCGGCAAGGTCGGCCGCCCGCGCGCCGGTGTGGCGGCAAAATATCGCGATCCGGAATCGGGCGCGACGTGGTCGGGCCGCGGCAAGCCGCCGCGCTGGATCGCCGGCAAGAATCGCGAACAGTTTGCGATTTAAACACGCGCTTACATCGCTCATTCAAGCAGAAGAGCCGCGTGCCGTTGAGGCGCGCGGCTCTTTTGTTTTCAAGGCGCCCCGCGGCGGCAGCGGCTGTCGCGATTTGTAACAAAAGTGTCACAAAGCGGCGTGAATGAAAATGCGATGCGTTCGCATAAGCAATTGATTTAAATGAGAAATTTCGTGTTATCGAGATATGGGGCGGGTCGCGTTTGATAGAATCACGTATCCACACCGATATCTCGTATTCCATGTCTACCTTTACCGGCGACGCGCAAAGTGCGGATAAGCACGCGGTCGCGCGCAAGAGCACCTTCGTCAGTATCGTGCTGAATGTCGTACTGGCGACATTTCAGATCGCGGTCGGCGTGATTGCACATTCGCAGGCATTGATTGCCGACGGCGTGCACTCGATTTCCGATTTGATCTCCGATTTTGTCGTGCTGGTTGCGAATCGGCACAGCGGGGCCGTGCCCGATGCCGACCACAATTACGGACACAGTCGCTACGAGACCGTCGCGTCGCTGTTTCTCGGCGCGATCCTGATCGCGGTCGGAATCGGCATGTTATGGCGCGGCGGCGAGCGCCTCGTGCATCTCGAGACGATTCCGCCCGTGCATTTTTCCGCGCTGCTCGTCGCGCTGACGGTGCTCGTGTCGAAGGAAGCGCTATTCCGCTACATGCTGCGCGAAGCGCGGCGCGTGCGCTCCGCGATGCTCGTCGCGAATGCGTGGCATGCGCGTTCGGATGCCGCGTCGTCGCTCGTCGTCGCGGTCGGCATCGTCGGCAGCCTGTTCGGCTTCCGGCTGCTCGACCCGATCGCGGCCGCGATCGTCGGCTTCATGGTCGCGCGCATGGGCTGGACGTTCGGCTATGACGCGCTGCAGGACCTGTCCGATCGCGCGCTGAGCCTGGCGGAGACCGCCGAGATCCGCGCGCTGCTCGCGGCGACGCCCGGCGTGCGCGACGTGCACGACCTGCGCACGCGCAAGATGGGCGACGCGGCGCTCGTCGACGCGCATATCCTCGTCGATCCGATGATCTCCGTGTCGGAAGGCCACTACATCGCCGAAACGGCGCGCGCGCGCGTGCTCGCCGATCCGCGCGTGCTCGACGCGCTGATTCACGTCGATCCGGAGAACGACGCGGCACGCCGCCCCGCGCTCGCGCTGCCGCCGCGCGACGAAATCGCGACGCGGCTCGACGCGGCGCTCGCGCAGCGCGGGCTGCGCGCCACCGCGATCAATCTGCATTACCTGAGTACGGGCCTCGAAATCGACGTGACGCTGCCTGCGGAGACAGGCTCCGACGCGGCGCTCGCCGACAAGCTCGACATCGACGCGCTGAAGCGCCAGTTCGGCGCGCGCCGCATCGGCTTCACGCGCGCGCTGCCGGCGCACGCATGAACGACGGGCCGCGCGGCGCGGCGCTGCGCGCGGCCCGCTCGCCGGTCAAAGCGGCAGCTGCGTATCGAACTTGATTTCGCGCAGCACGACGCTCGTGCGGACCTGCGAGACGGCGGGAATCTTGAAGATGCGTTCGTGCAGGAACACGTCGTAGGCCTTGATGTCGGGCGCGACGATCTTGAGGATGTAGTCGGCTTCGCCGGTCGTGCTGTAGCACTCGGTGACTTCCGGGCAGGTCGAGATCTCGCGCTCGAACTGCTCGACGCCGCCCTCGTTGTGGCGCGTCAGATGCACGTGCGCGAGCGCGCAGACGTGCAGCCCGAGCTTCTCGCGATCGAGGAGCGCGGTGTAGCGCTGGATCACGCCCGACTGTTCCATGTCCTTGATGCGGCGCCAGCACGGTGTGCTCGACAGGCCGACCTGGTCGGAGATTTCCTGCACGGAGCGGCGCGCGTCGAGCTGCAACAGGCGAAGGATTTTTTGCGAAAAGGAATCGAGCGTCACCTGCGCCTCCATGCGGCAGCTACAACACGCTGAATGTTAGAGGGCCGCGAAAGGAAAGGCAATCTGATGTGCCGTCGGTGAGCGAGATTCCCTAATTTGTCCGCGGATCCGTGGGAGATCGTCCCGCGCCCGCGTCGTCGGACCGATCGGTGTCCGATACGGCGAGGCCTGCGAGCGCGGCCTGCTGCCGGCGCAGGTCGGCCAGCATGTTGCAGAACAGCGCGCCTTGCTCGATCGCGTCGTCGAGCGCGACGTGCGTGTGCGGATGATCGTCGAACCAGTGCTTCGGAAAGCGCGGCTTGATCGCCTTGCGGTACGGCAGCCCCGTCATCGCGAACGCGAGCGTCTTGATGTCGAGGGCCGACCACGAGAACGGGCAGCGTCCCGCGAAGCGCATCATGTACCAGAACATGAACGTGAAGTCGAAGCCGGCCGGCATCGCGACGAACACAGGTTTGCCGGGCAGCGCCTCGACCCATTCGACATACGCGACCAGCGCCGTCTCCGGCGCCTGCAGGTTCTGCCGGCACGCGGCCCAGGCGTCGGGCTCGGTCTTCCACCACGCTTCCTGCACGGGATGCGCGTGCGCGCCGGGCAGCGTCTCGAGGTTCGCCGAGAAGGTGGCGATCAGCTGTTTGTCTTCCGTATAGGCGGCCGACGCGAAGCTCAGCATCGAGTGCGGGCCGGGGATCGGGCCGTCCGCTTCGACGTCGGTGCTGACGTAGATTTCGGGAATCGCGGTCTGGTTCATCCGAACACCTTGTCCGACACGAACGGATTCGTGCGGCGCTCGTCGCCGAACGTCGACACGGGGCCGTGGCCCGGCACGAACGTCACGTCGTCGCCGAGCGGCCACAGCTTCTCCTTGATCGAGCGGACGAGGTCCGCATGATTGCCGCGCGGGAAATCGGTGCGGCCGATCGAGCCCGCGAACAGCACGTCGCCGACGATCGCGACGCGATGCGCGCGACTGAAGAACACGACGTGGCCCGGCGTATGGCCCGGGCAGTGGTAGACCTCGAGCGTCTCGTCGCCGAACTGCACGGTGTCGCCGTCGTTCAGCCAGCGATCGGGCTCGAACGCTTCCGCGGCCGGGAAGCCGAAGCGCTCGCTCTGCGTCGGCAGCTTCTCGATCCAGAAGCGCTCGTCTTCCTGCGGCCCTTCGATCGGCACGCCGTAGTGCGTCGCGAGCGTCTTTGCGCCCGCGCAGTGATCGATGTGCCCGTGCGTGAGTAGCACCTTGTCGACCTGCACGTTCTGCCGCGCGATCTCCTGTTCGATCCGTTCGAGGTCGCCGCCCGGATCGACGACGGCGGCGCGGCCCGTCTTCTCGCAGACGAGCAGCGAGCAGTTCTGCTGGAACGGCGTGACCGGAATGAGCGTGACTTTCATGGAAGCACCGGCGGCTAAAAGGATCGATTCTACCGGTCGGGCGCGTGTGCTGCCGGCCGCGCGGCGCCGTGCACGACCGTTGTTCGGGCAATCCCGCAGCATCCCGATTGTTACCGCCATAGCGAGAATCAATGGTCCGCCCGGGGCGCTTTTCGAGATGCGTTTTTGATTTATGTATAATGCGGCCCATTGCGCGTGAATTTCACGCAATTCGCTGGTGTTCCGGCCCCGTCAGAGAGGGGCGTCGGGTTCACCGTCAAGCATCAGCCGCCGGGGGTTTCCGGCGGTGTATCCAGCACCGTGCATTCGGTGCTCACGTCTTGTCCGGCCGGGCGCTGCGCGCCCGCCTGCGGCCTTGCTGCCGCGCCGCCGGACGGGGCCTGTGCCGCCGTTCCTGTGCGTCATCGTATCGACGCGCGCGAACGTGAAAGCCATGTTCGATGGCGGCATGTGGGGTCTGGTCAGGCTGCCGGGGACAGGTTGCGCCAGACGTGAAAGCTAATCAGGACGGTTGCGGCACAGACGAAAGCCGCGCCCATGCAAGCCGCCCGCTCGCGCTCGAGCGGGACGTGCACGCATTTGCCGTCCGGGCCGCGTATCCGCGTCGCGAAACAGCGTCAGGAACAGGCGGCCCGAACCAGAAGGCGACACGTCGATGAATTTACGACTTCCGAATCGATTCGGGACCATTGCTTTATTTTTTGCGCTCGCGGGCTGTGCGGTGCCACCCAGCCAGACCACCGGGAGCGCGTCGCAGAAGAACGCGGTCGACAAGACGGCCGCGGCCGCAAAAGCGGACGATCAGCAACCGCTCAATTTCGATTCCGCGCTGGCATCGATGCCGGCCACCGGCAGCGACGACGCGAAGAAATCGTCGCTGGCCGACGCCGAGCCGATCGACGGCAAGGACGTCTCCGATTTCCGCCAGACCGGGCGCGCATCGTGGTACGGGAAGGGCTTCCACGGCCGCCGCACGGCGAACGGCGAGCGCTTCAACATGAACGCGTTCACGGCCGCACACCGTACGCTGCCGCTGTCGTCGTACATCAAGGTGACGAACGCGTCGAACGGCAAGTGGGTCGTCGTGAAGGTCAACGATCGCGGGCCGTTCAAGCGCGGCCGCGTGCTCGACCTCTCGTATGCGGCCGCGAAGGTGATCGGCCTCGTGCATGCCGGCACCGGCCGCGTGAAGATCGAAGGGCTCTCGCCGCAGGAAGCGCGCGAGGCGCGCGACGAGATGCTCGCGTCGATCTCGTCGAAGTAACGTCGCGGAGCGTTTCCGCATGCAGAAGGGCTGCCGCCGGCAGCCCTTCGTCATTGATGCGCGGTGCGTGTGCGCCCGCCGTCAACCTTCCTTCAGCGCCAGTGCGCGCGCATACAGCGCGTTGCGCGACGCGCCCGTCAGCGCGGCCGCGAGCTTCGCCGCGCTCTTCACCGGCACTTCTTCCAGCAGCAGCCTGAGCAGCGCGTCGTGCGCGGTGTCGTCCGCGTCGTCGCGTGCGGCCGGCGCGCCTTCGACGACCAGCACGAATTCGCCGCGCTGCCGGTTCGCATCGCCAGCGAGCCAGCTCTGTCCTTCGGCCAGCGTGCCGGCGAACAGCTGCTCGTGTAGCTTCGTCAGTTCGCGCGCGATCAGCAGCCGGCGCGCGGGGCCGAACGCGTCGGCGAGCGCGTCGACCGTTTCCGCGATCCGGTGCGGCGCTTCGTAAAACACCAGCGCGTACGGATGCGACGCGAGCGCCTGCAGCGCGGCCGCGCGCTGCTTCGCCTTCGGCGGCAGGAAGCCCGCGAACGTGAACGCGCCGGCCCAGTCGCCCGCCACGCTGAGCGCCGTCACGGCCGCGCTCGCGCCGGGCAGCGGAATCACCGCGAAGCCGGCGGCGCGCACGGCGTCGACGAGCCGCGCGCCGGGGTCCGAGATGCCGGGCGTGCCGGCGTCCGATACGTACGCGATGCGCTCGCCGGCGCGCAGCAGCTCGATCACGCGCAGCGCGGCTTCGCGCTCGTTGTGTTCGTGCACGGCGACGAGCGGCTTCGAGATGCCGTAGCGCGCGAGCAGCTGGCCTGTGTTGCGCGTGTCTTCGGCGGCGATGCGGTCGACGAGGCCGAGCACGTGCAGCGCGCGCAGCGTGATGTCGGCGACGTTGCCGATCGGCGTCGCGACGACGTAGAGGGCGGCTTCCGGGTAGTGCTGCGTGTGCGCGAGTTCGAGGAGGGCAGTCATGGCAGGCAATGCGCGCGATCGCCGCGCAAGCGGAACAAGGACGGCATTGTGCCACGCGCGCGCCGCGCGGCCGGACGACGCGTGCGCGGCCGACAACTTTTCCGGCGCGGCGCGATCCAAGCCGATCGGCGCCGCGTTCGAGTTGCGCGCGCGGCAGTTCCTCGCGCGCCGCGGGCTCGCGTTCGTCGCGGCGAACGTGACGATGCGCGGCGGCGAACTCGATCTCGTGATGCGCGACGCCGACCGCACGCTCGTGTTCGTCGAAGTGCGCGCGCGACGCAGCACGCGGCACGGCGGCGCGGCCGCGAGCGTCGGTGCGCGCAAGCGGCAGCGGCTCGTCGCGGCCGCGCTGCGCTTCTGGGCGCATCACGATCCGGCTGCCGCGTGCCGCTTCGACGTGATCGCGTTCGAGGCCGGGCGGCTCGTCTGGCTGCGCGATGCATTTCGTGCCGACGATGCGTAGCCGCGAGCTGTGACGAGATGTAAAGAGTTCTTGCCGGACCGCGGGACACGGTGCCGGAGTACGGTAAACTCGCCGCACTCACGATGTGTCGCGCGACGTGCCGAAGCGTGCTGCGCGCCCAGTTCACCAGGAATCGATGTCAGTCGAACGTATTCAGCAACATTTCCGCGACAGCGCCGCGCTTCATGCGGAAGCCGCCGACGCGCTGTCGCTGCCGATCGCAGCCGCGGTCGACGCGATGTTCGCCGCGCTGGCGAACGGCAACAAGATCGTCGCGTGCGGCGACGGCCCGTCGGCCGCCGCAGCGCACTACCTCGCCGTGTCGCTGGTCGGCGGGTTCGAGCGCGAGCGCCCGGGCCTGCCCGCGATCGCGCTCGGCACCGATGCGTCGCAGGCCGGCCTCGCCGGCGCGGCGGCCGCCGATCAACTGTTCGCGCAACAGGTGCGCGTGCTCGGGCAGACCGGCGACATCCTGCTGGTGCTCGATGCGGGCGGCGCGTCGCCGCGCGTGCTCGCCGCGATCGACGAAGCGCACGAGCGCGAGATGACCGTCGTCGCGCTGACGGGCGGCAGCGGCCATGCAGTCGCGGCCGCGCTGTCCGACACCGATATTGCGATCAGCGTGCCCGCCGTCCGGGCGGCGCGCATTCACGAAGTCCATCTGCTGACCATCCACTGCCTGTGCGACGGCATCGACGCGATGCTGCTGGGTGAGGATTGAACGAAGGAGAGCCGTCGATGAATCAAAGCCGCGTCAAACAGACGCTCGTCAGAACCACGCTGCTCGCCGCGCTGACGGCGGGGCTCGCCGTGTCGCTGCAGGGCTGCGTGCTCGGGGTGGTCGGTGCGGCAGCCGGCGGCGGCGCGCTGATCGCGACCGACCGCCGCACGCTCGGCGCGCAGACCGAGGATCGCGAGATCCAGGTCAAGGCGCTCACGCAGATCAACAACGGGCTGCCCGATCAGTCGCACGTGAACGTGACGGTGTTCAACCGCCGCGTGCTGCTGACCGGCGAAGTGCCGAACGATGCATCGAAGCAGCGCGCCGAGGAGATCGTGCGCGGCATCAACAACGTGAACGGGATCGTCAACGAGCTGTCGGTCGAGCCGGCTGCGTCGCTGTCGTCGCGCGCGAACGACTCGTATCTCGAAGGGCGCGTGAAGTCCGAGCTGATCGCGACGAAGGGCATCTCGGCGAACAACTACAAGGTCGTCAGCGAGCGCGGCAACATCTATCTGATGGGCCTCGTGACGGTCGACGAAGGCAATCGCGGCGCCGAGGCGGCGAGCCAGGTGCCCGGCGTCGAGAAGGTCGTGAAGGTATTCCAGTACATCAAGCTGCAGGATGCGCAGGCGCTGCAGGCCGCGGCGCCGAGCGACGCGTCGGGCGCGCAGGCGGCGGCCGCGCCGGCCGACGCGGCGACCGTCGGCGCGGTGCCCGATGCGTCGGTGCAGTCCACGCCGCTGCAGCCGCCCGCGCCGATCTCGAATTCGTCGGGCGTGCATCCCGGCAACCCGAAGGCGACGCCGCAATGAGCGCTGCGCCGAAGAAGTCGTTCAGGCAGGTGGCGCGCCGCATCGTGCAGGGCGCCGTGGCGGCGTCGCTCGTCGGTGCGTGGGGCGCAAGCGCGTACGCGCAGGTCGGCGACGGGCTCAGGGTCGCGCGCAGCAACGCGTGCCTCGGCTGTCACGCGGTCGACCGCAAGCTCGTCGGCCCGTCGTTCAAGGACATCGCCGCGCGCTACAAGGGCGATCCGCAGGCCGTCGCGAAGCTGTCGAAGAAGGTGAAGGACGGCGGCTCGGGCGTCTGGGGCGCGATTCCGATGCCCGCGCACCCGCGGATGAGCGATGCCGATCTGCGCTCGGTCGTCGAATGGGTGCTGGCCGGCGCGCCGCAAAAGTGAGGTGCGGCGGGCCGCCGCGCGCGACTTTGCGCGGGCGCAAGCGCTTGGGGGCAACCCTATTGCCAAGCGCGGAAATGCGTGTGTATGATGACGGTTTGTTGGGGCGGTAGCTCAGCTGGGAGAGCGTCGCGTTCGCAATGCGAAGGTCGGGAGTTCGATCCTCCTCCGCTCCACCATATTCAAAGCCCAACCCTTCTCGGTTGGGCTTTTTCACATCTGGGCTTCCCCAGGCTGTGCGCGGTTTCCGTCGATTCTGCGTGTGCCACAGGTCCCGGCAGGCCAGCCACAAGGCGCCTACTGTCCCGCCCAGTTTGACCCTTTTCCGCTCTCGGTTCTCAAAAAATATCCGAGAACTTCGCCAGCCGAGCACACGCAGAAACCCTTTCGTGACAGGCGCTTGCCATTGATGTGCTGCACCGGGTTTGACGCATGGACCACCTACCGCCAATAGTCAAACCCGATTACCTCACGGCGGAGATCATCAGCCCTTGGGCGGGTACGGATCATTGCCGTAGCTGTTGCGCTCCCGGATGCGACCGTTCTCGCCATGAATCAGCACTTCGCTGCGCTGGTTGATGGCGATGTCGCGGGCGGCACGTTCGGCCTCGGACTGGGTGCGGTGATGCGAGGTGTCTCGCTGGTTGCCTGCGCCGCGCACAGCCCAGCCGTCGTCGCGTTTCACTACATGTTGGTTTTTGCCGGCCATATTCAAAATCCTTTCAAGGTTGGGTGGAAGGTGTAAATCGAGTGGGAGGAGAAATCTGTTCAGTCACCCCCTTTCCAAAATCACGAAGTCAGGCTTGAGCCAGTAGTGCCCTTTGTCGTCCTTGTCGACGAATGTGGCGTAGACCTGCTTGTGGCGTTTGAAAATGTCTGCCGTCCGGAAGCTGGCACCAGGTTCAAGGCCCAGCCCCACGGCAATGTGCCGTTTGTGCACTTCGTCGCCATCCGCGTCCTCCAGTATCTTCAGGAAGAGATACACCTGCGGTGAGAGATTGATCGGCTTACCATCGATCAGCGCCACGCGCTGGGTGTGCATCAGTCGCAGGGACGTCTCCGTCGATTCCTGCACCGGTGCTGGGCGGGTCAGATATGCTTCAAGGTTCTCGATCACCAGGCCGGATTTGCGGATGTGGGCAATGGCCCGCAGCGGCACCAACAGGCGATCGCCCAAGGCGGTACCGAGCAAGGACGCAGGCTCTCCCGCCGTGATGATCACCTCAGCGCCGGGCGCCACCAATTGCGCCAGCTTGGCGGCCACTGGATCGGACATCGCGCTCAGGCGACGTCCAAAGAAAACCGTATGCCGCCGGCGCCGATGTTCGAACTCACCCAGCCGCCACAAGACGTTGTCGACGATCGGTTCGACGGTATAACGCGGTGCCAACCCCAATCCTGCTGACAACCACTTGGCCAGCTTCTGCGGTTGCACGTGCCAAAAGTGCGCCTGTTGATTCGCCAGTCCGACCCAACCGCATTCCGGGCAGTAGCCGCGATAGGGTTGCGAATCTGGCGCGGTGTGTGGCTGCGGCCGCATGGCCTCGGTGCCGCACTCCGGGCAGAGGATGTCCAGTGCCCGCTCGCGGCTGACGGCGATGGCGTCCAGGGCCAGCAGATGGCCATAGAACCTGGGCCGGCTCGAAAGCCAGACCGCGTCGGGGGAGATCAGCATGTCTTCACGCTCGAGCAGGCGGCAGATCTCGGCCAGCCCCTGGTCGTTCATGACCGCGACCGCCTCATTCATGCATGACTCCTTCGGCTTCCTCCGCCAGCTTGGCCGTCGCGGGTGACTGCATGACACCCAGTGCGCGCAGCAGCGATTCCACCAGCCGGGCGTCAGCCTCTTCCATGTCCCGCAGATTGCTAATCCCGCTTTGCTTGAGATCGATGTGCAGCACCCGGCTGGCTTTTCCCGGCTGCAGCGGCTCGAAGTACAGCGAGACAACGGCGTCGATGATGTTGAAGCCTTGTCCCATCAGGATGGGACTGATTTGCTGAGCAGCGAGACAGGCCAGCACATCGGGCGCGTCTTTCTCCCCCGGCGGCTTGATCTGGTAGTCGCAGATCGGGGGATGGATGGCCCGCACTTTCGCCTGTGACAAACGGATGCGCTCAACCCGGTGTGCCGCCAGGTCACATTCGCTGTCATCGAAAAGCTCGAAGCCATCCCGCAGACGGTTCAGTAAAAACATCGGCTTCTCGATGTCCTGGGGCTGCAGCACCTGCTTGAATACATGCTTGCCGAGGTGCTCCAGCAAGGTCTGCTGTGTCTTTGCACCACCGGGCGCCAGCACATCAATCACCCCGCTGGCCGGGTAGATGACGACATCCATGGCCATGGGTGGTCGGACGTCACGCCAGTGTGCCCGGTTGTCGTCGCCAAATTCCAGCTGACGCTGGGCGTTGTCCTCAATGAGGATGCCCAGTTGCACGCCACCATCCAGATGCCGGTCCAGGGTGTCGATCTGACAGGCGCGCGGCGTCCCCTTGCGCGGCGTGAATGCGGTGGCCAGTGCCACCTCGAGGGAGCGAATGTCTTCCTGGCCACGGAACAGCGCATCGACGGGCGGCACCTGCAAGCGTTTCCACCCACGCTTGCCAATGCGCAGGCTCACCGCGTAGATGGCCTCGGCCGTGGCGAACAGGTCAGGCCAGTTGGCCATGACCCACAAGGCCCGCTCGGCATCACTGGAGAACTTCGTGAAATCCTCATGGATCGCGGAGTCCGGTGGGGCGGTGTTGCGCAGGGCATCGACACCACGCCCGTTGGCCAAGTCGTGCACGCGCCGCATCTCGGCGTACAACACCTCTCGTTGGATGGTAGGCAGGGCATCGATGATCTCAGCAACGGCATTGACCAGCTTGTCGTCGACAAGATCGGCGGGTAGTTCCAACTTGCGAGACTGCAGGTAGAACTTCCAGGCGTGCGCTGGCACTTGGCGGATCAGTTGACGGTAGTTGAAGGCGGCCATCTTATTTTTCCTTTTTGCTGGGCCGCCGTGCCGATGACTTCTTGTGTGCGCGAGAGGCCTGGGTTGGTTACACTGTTCTCAACACCGTATTGCACAACAAAGCAAAATGTATTTGTTCGCTATATCGGGTGTTTGATGGAATTTAACGGTGGATGATTGTGTTGTCAAGCCGGTGCGGATTCGTTCGAAATAACGTAATATCTCGGTCTGTGCAAAACGCTACCCGTCCCCTGTTCGCGTGGGGCTGAGAGAACACAGGAGAAACCGTGGCAACCCCACTGGGTGACAAAATTCGCAGACTGCGCCGTGAGCAGAAGTTGAGTCTCGACGCACTGGCCGCCGCAGCCGGCATGAGCAAGAGCTATCTGTGGGAGTTGGAGAACAACGACGATGCCAACCCCACCATGGAAAAACTGGCCAGCATCGCCGCTGTCCTGAACGTCACGCCAGAGTTCCTGGCGCACAACGAGCTGGCAGACCAGCCGGAGGACGCCTTCGACAAGGCGTTCTTCCGCAACTACAAGACGCTAAAGCCCGAGACCAAGCATCAGCTCCTTGAGATCCTGAAGACCCTCAAGAAAACCCAAGGATGAGTGCCCCGCCCAACAAGCCGGCGCCTTGGGCCAACCGGCTGAACAAGCTCTTGGATCAGTTTCACGCCGTCCATGGAGGCGACCGATTCCCGGTCGATGTGGAAGCGCTGATTCGGGAAGTGCCGGGTACTTTCCAGACCGGCGAGCCGATCACCATTCAGGGCGAGGCAATGGACCCGGAGTTCGAGGGGGCGCTGTTCAACCTGAATGCCGATGCGCCGGGCAAGGGCAACTGGGCCATCATCTACAACCAGGCGATCAGCTCACCGGGGCGAATCCGCTTCACGCTGGCACACGAGCTGGGGCATTACCTGGTGCATCGCCATCTGCAGACGTCTTTCAACTGCAGCGAGGTGGACACCACTCAGTGGGACAGCGACGAGCGAAAGATTGAGTCCGAAGCGAACACCTTTGCGTCGTACCTGCTGATGCCTGCCGACGATTATCGTCGGCAGATCCAGGGGACGGCCATCGATCTGGATGTGCTCGGCGCGTGTGCGGATCGGTATGGCGTTTCCATGACGTCGGCTATCCTCAAGTGGCTGGAGCTCACGCCCCAGCGTGCGGTGCTGGTCATGTCGCAGAACGGGATCGTTCAGTGGGCTTGCGGCAGTGAGTCTGGCAAGTGGCTCTCCATGCATCTGAACAAACGGCTGGCCAACGGTCAGCGACGGGCACTGCCTGCCAGGAGTGCGACCCGATTGGACACCGACACCAACGTCGATCGGCTGGGCACGCCGATCGATGCGCGCATCTGGTTTCCGCAGGAGCCCGAGGGCATGGTGGCGAGGGAGATGCGCATCGCGTCGGATTTCTACCGTCAAACGATGACGCTGCTGATCCTGCCGCCCGAGGTCAAGCCCTGGGAGCGAGACAAGATGGACGATGACGACGATGGCCTTGAAAACACCTTCGATCGTTTCGTGCGTAACGGTCAGCCGCCAGTGCGCTGACGACATGCCAGCCGAGCTGACTGACTTTTGTCACCAGCACGCGACCTTCGGAAAACATTCGCCCTTGTTCGCAACTGCCCGCAACGGGCCGTAATTTCCTGCTCGGAATTCTGGCGACCTGCCGGTGAAATGGTGGCAGTTTTTCATCACGAAAGCCTGCCATGTCACATATCGAACATCACTCCAAATCTACCAGCCGCGATACCCGTGAGCTTGGCCGATCCCCTTGTCAGGAAATCGCGCAGCTGCTGGCCGCCGGCATTCTCCGGGCACGTACAGGCGCAGCGCTGGCAAGCCCATGTCAGCATGAAGCCACGGCTGGCGACATTCCGCTTGGCTTCACTAGCCACCAGCGCGTTCATACGAACCCGTCTCAACAAGAAGGAGTTTCCGTATGACGACACACGCAAGCCAAGAAACCGTGGCTGCACGGCTGGCGCAACTGCCCTACCTGCCGATGGAAAACCTCTGGGCGCTCTGGGATCAACACTTTGATCGTCGCCCTGGCCACCATCACCGCACCTGGCTGGAAAGCCGGCTGGCCTACAAGATTCAGGAGGAGGCATTTGGCCCCATGTCCACATCGCTCAAGCGTCGACTGGAAAAAATCGGTGAAACCGGCGAGGTGCCCAACCAGAAGCGCAGAGCAGAAAACCAGCTGGCGCCGGGTGCCACCCTGGTCCGCGAATACAACGGCATTGCCCATCAGGTCAAAGTCCTGGACGATGGGCGTTTCGAATACCAGGCCCGTGCCTACAAAAGCTTGTCTGGAGTGGCCAAGGCCATTACTGGTACAGCCTGGTCCGGGCCGGCCTTCTTCGGATTGCGCCAGCCGTCCAAGCGGGGGGCGTCCGCATGAGAAAACCCGCCCTTTATCCCAATACGCAAGCGCCAGCGATCACGCCCAAGCGGCGCTGTGCGGTCTACACCCGAAAGTCCACCGATGAAGGCTTGGACATGGAATACAACAGCCTGGAGGCGCAGCGTGATGCGGGGCTTGCCTACATTGCCAGCCAGCGCCATGAAGGCTGGATCGCTGTGGCCGATGGTTATGACGATGGCGGCTTCTCGGGTGGCAATATGGAGCGGCCCGCGCTGCGCCGATTGATGGACGATATCGAGGACGGAAAGATCGACATCGTCGTTGTCTACAAAATCGACCGCCTCACGCGCAGCCTGCCAGACTTCGCGCGACTGGTGGAAGTCTTTGATCGGCACGGAGTCTCGTTCGTGTCTGTGACCCAGCAGTTCAACACCACGACGTCGATGGGACGCCTGACGCTCAACATTCTGCTGTCCTTTGCCCAGTTTGAACGTGAGGTCACCGGCGAGCGCATCCGCGACAAGATTGCCGCCAGCAAGGCCAAGGGGATGTGGATGGGCGGCGTGCCTCCCATGGGCTATGACGTCAAGGATCGCAAGCTGGTCGTCAACGAAAGGGAGGCGGCGCTGGTGCGCGAGATTTTCATGCGTTACGCCGAGCATGGATCGGCCGCACGTCTGGTGCGCGAGTTGCAGGTCGAAGGGCACACGACAAAATCCTGGGAGACCCAGACCGGAAAGTTTCACCACGGTCGGATCATTGATCAGCAGTACCTGTTCAAGCTGCTGCGCAATCGCCTGTACCTGGGTGAGATCACGCACAAGGGCGAGGTTTTCAAAGGCCAACACCAGCCCATCATCTCGGCGGCGCAATGGGAGGCGGTCGACGCCATCATTGCGCAACGCAAGCGCAGCACGACCCGTGACCGCTACAACGAGACGCCGGCGCTGCTGGCGGGATTCCTCTATGCCCCCGACGGCCAGCGCATGCTGCCTACATACACGCAGAAGAAAAACGGCAAGCGATACCACTACTACGTTCCCTACCTGGAAAAGCGCCAGACCGCTGGTGCATCACGCATCCCTGGCCAGCGCAGCATGGGGCCCATGCCGGCCGCTGAAATCGAATCAGCTGTGCTGATGCAGGTCCTGCGCGTGTTGCAGGAGCCCGAGATGATCATCGGCGTGTGGCGCGAAGTGCTGGCAATGCAGGAGCAACCCGGACTCGATGAAGCCATGATCGTGGTGGCCATGCGCAGTATCGGTGACATCTGGGCGCAGATGTTTCCGGTGGAGCAGCACCGCATCATGCGGCTGCTGATCGAGCGTGTGCAACTGCACCCGAATGGCCTCGACATTGTCTGGCGTGAAGACGGATGGCACCGATTCCGGCGTGAACTGGCACAGCACCCCTTTGTGGTGGAGCAGAAAGATGCGCCCGCCATGGGGCGCCTCGGCCATGATGAAGAGGTGATGGCATGAGCCAATCCGCCCCGCAACGCTGCAAGATCGAGATATCCGTGTCGGGTCCGTCGCGTGAATACCAGAGCCAGGGCTCGGCGGTGACCTTCGTCCCCTTGACCATCAAGCGTCGTCACACCCGAAAACTGCTGATTGCACCCCCTGGTCAGGAAGATGCCAAGGTCCGATCGTCATTTGACCTGCCCATGATCCGCACGATCGGCAAGGCCTTCTACTGGCAAAAGCTGCTCGACAGCGGTGAGGTCGCCAATGCCACCGAACTGGCGCGGCAATTGAAGCTGGAGCCCGGCTGGGTCGCGGAAGTATTGCGGCTAACGCGCCTGGCACCCGACATCGTGCAGGCCATCCTGGATGGGCGGCAGCCGCGCCACCTCAATCTTCACGCGATCCGGGGCCGGCAGGCGGACGTTCCAGTGGACTGGGAGGAGCAGCGACGGTTGCTGGGGTTTCGGCCGATGGCCTGATCACGGCAGAAACAGGTTCTCTTGACCTTCGGCCCCTCATCTGTCCGCCTGCGCCCACTGCAGGCGTTTTTTTCATCTGGATGCTGGCACGGGCAGCAATTGCCTGATCTGCCCACCTTTTGCGTCCACCTTGCCCACCGGTTTGCCCACCCCCTGAATCCCAAACTGCACTCACGTTTTCGCAATCACCTGAAAGGAGATCAACGTGAGTGTCAAACACCTGAATCAGCGCCAACTGGCTGAGCGCTGGAATGTCGCGGAGGCCACGCTTGAGCGCTGGCGATCCGCCGGTATCGGGCCTGTGTACCTGAAATTGCAGGGCCGCGTCCTCTACCGCGTCGAGGACATCGAAGAGTACGAGGCGAGGAGTCTGCACAGCAGCACGTCGTCGCGTGTGATGGCAGGAGGTGTGGCATGAACCTGCGCCATCTGCCCTCTCAGCATGAAGATGTGCTGTCCATCCCGGTGACCGAACTGGCCGCGTTCGATGCCCGCAGCCTGTTCCAGCTGAAGACGCTGGTCGCCGACCGCCTGGCCACTGCCAAGGCTGAAGTCGATCACATCGAACACGCCCTGAACTTGAAGTATGCCGAGCGCGCTAAGCATCTGCGCATGGTCGCAGGCAAAGACAGCGGTGTGGTGCATTTCGACGATGGCGAGGTGCGCATCACGGCCGACCTGCCCAAGAAAGTCGAATGGGATCAGGCGCTGCTGGCCAACCTGGAGGCACGCATTGCTGCCAACGGCGACAACCCCCGCGAATTTATCGACATCAGCTATCGCGTCTCAGAGACCAAGTTCTCCGCCTGGGCCAGTGCCCTGCGCGAGCAATTCATTCCCGCACGAACCGTGAAGGTGGGCAAGCCCAGCTTCCGTCTCGCCCTGCTTTCGGAGTAGTCACCATGTTCAAAAACCTCATCGAATCCCTGCGCAAAAAAACCTTGTCCCTGTCGGACCTGCCGGAAACCATCCGCGTCCCGGGCCACGCCGGGCAGACCGACATCGACCGCCTTCCCCTCGATCAGGCATCCGTCGATGACCTGGCCTTCGCTATCCAGGGCCTGGAAGCCCGCTCGTCTGAGATCTCCTGCCAGTTGCATTCCTTGCGCCGCCTGCACGATCTGGCCCGCGCCCGGGGCGCGCTCGGCACGGACAAGGTCACAGAGATCTTTGGTGGGGAGGTTTGATATGAGCTTTCCCTTCATCACCGCCGAGCAGCGCCTCGCAGAAAAGCGTGGCTCCAAGGGCGTCATTCTTGGGCCATCAGGTGTGGGCAAAACCACGCTGCTCAAAACCTCCGATGCGACCCGCACCCTGTTCATTGACCTGGAGGCTGGCGATCTGGCCGTGCTGGATTGGCCTGGCGACAGCGTGCGGCCACGCACCTGGCAGGAATGCCGCGATCTTGCCTGCTACATCGGCGGCCCGAACCCCGCGCTGCGTGACGACCAGTCCTACAGCCAGGCGCATTACGACCAAGTGTGTGCCTTGTATGGCGATCCCGCCATGCTGGCCAAGTACTCGCTGATCTTCGTGGACTCGATCACGGTTGCGGGGCGCCTGTGTCTGCAGTGGGCCAAGGGGCAGCCGCAGGCCTTCTCCGAAAAAACCGGCAAGCCCGACACGCGTGGTGCTTATGGCCTGCATGCCAGCGAACTGGTCGGGTGGCTCACCCAGTTGCAGCATGTCCGTGACAAGGACATCTGGCTGGTCGGAATCCTCGACGAAAAGCTCGATGACTTCAACCGCAAGGTGTTCAGCCCTCAGATCGAAGGCTCCAAAGCCGCGCTGGAACTTCCCGGCATTGTCGATCAGGTCATCTCGATGGTGGTGCTCAAGTCGGATGACGGCACCCCTTATCGCGCCTTCGTCTGCCAGCACATCAACCCCTGGGGCTACCCCGCCAAAGACCGTTCCGGACGACTGGAAGTCGTCGAGGAGCCGCATCTGGGCCGCCTCATTTCCAAGATCACTGCGCCGCGCGCGCAATAAGCAGGAGAGTATTCATGAACAGCTACAGCAACAACGCCGCCTGGAATGACTTCAACGATGCCGAAGACCAGCGCGAGTACGCCCTGATCCCACCCAAAACCCTGGCCAAGGTCATCATGGCCATTCGCCCGGGTGGGTATGACGATCCAAGCCAAGGCTGGACTGGCGGTTACGCAACCCGTTCCGACAAGACCGGTGCGATCTATCTCAACGCCAAGTTCACCATTCTGGAGGGACCGTTTGCCAAACGCGTGGTGTTCGGGCTGATTGGCCTGTCCAGTCCGAAGGGCCCGGAGTGGACCCATATCGGACGCAGCTTCCTGCGTGCCATTCTGAACTCGGCACGAGGCATCCATCCGGCAGACAACTCGCCACAGGCGCAGAGTGCGCGCCGCATCAAGGGCTTTGCCGATCTGGATGGTGTGGAGTTTGTCGCCCGCATTGATGTCGAGAAGGATCAGAACGGCGACGACAAGAACGTGATCAAGGCCGCCATTCAGCCGGATCACAAAGAGTATGCCGTGCTGATGGGGCAGCCGATGCGCACCCCAAGCCAAGCGCCTTCGGCTCCCGCCGGTACGCCCCCTATGACATCGGCGCCAGCCGTTCCCACTCGTCCTGCCTGGGCGCAATAAGGAGGACTACCCATGATGCTGCGTCCTCGGCAGCGGGAGTTCGTCACCCGCTGCGTCACGGCCCTCAAGGCCCACGGCAACACTCTCGGCGTGGCACCGACCGGTGCAGGTAAGACCATCTGCCTGTCCGGCACGGCCGGGGAGTTTCTGCAACATCCGGATGCCAAGGTGTGCGTCCTGGCCCACCGGGATGAACTGACTGCGCAAAACCTGGCCAAGTTTGGCCGGGTTAATCCGCACGTCAGCACTTCCGTGTTCGATGCCCGCCAGAAGTCCTGGTCGGGTCAAGCCACCTTCGCCATGGTGCAAACCTTGGCACGCAACCTTGAGCAGATGCCCACGCTGGACATGCTGGTGATCGACGAAGCCCACCACTGCGCTGCGCCGACTTACCGGCTGGTCATCGATACGGTCCTGGCCAAGAACCCGCATGCGCTGATTTATGGCGTGACCGCCACACCCAATCGCGGGGATGGCAAGGGCCTGCGTGAGGTGTTCTCCAATGTCGCAGACCAGATAAGGTTGGGTGAGCTGATCCGCTCTGGGCATTTGGTGCCACCACGTACCTTCGTGGTCGATGTCGGAACGCGTGACGCACTCGACGGCGTGCGCAAACTGACCGACGACTACGACATGAATGCCGTGGCGTCGATCATGAACACCACGCCTGTGAATGCGGCGGTGGTCCAGCATTGGCAGGCGCATGCCGCCCGTCGCAAGACCATTGCCTTTGCCGCCACCGTCGATCACGCCTATGCGATTTGCCATGCATTCATTGCATCAGGGGTGAAGGCCGCCGTGGTTCATGGCGAGATGACCCCTGCAGAACGTCAGTCCGCGCTGAGGTCCTATGAATCCGGCGATGTAACGGTGCTGGTCAATGTCGCCGTGCTCACAGAAGGGTACGACTACACGCCCACCTCCTGCATCGTGCTGCTGCGCCCCAGCTCCTACAAGTCCACGTTGATCCAGATGGTCGGACGCGGCCTGCGCGTGGTCGACCCTGCCGAGCACCCTGGCGTCATCAAGACCGATTGCGTGGTGCTGGACTTCGGCACCGCCTCTCTGCGCCATGGCAGTCTGGAGCAGGAAGTCGATCTGGATGGTTTTGCCGGTGATGGTGAGGCGCCGACCAAGCGCTGCCCGCAGTGCGATGCAGAAGTGCCGATGGCCAGTCGCGAGTGTCCGCTCTGTGGCCACAGCTTTGCCAAGGCGATCGAGGAAGCGCGTCACCAAATCAGCGATTTCGTGATGACCGAAATCGATCTGCTCAAGCGCTCCAACTTCGCCTGGTGCGACCTTTTCGGCGACGACTGCGCGCTGCTGGCCACCGGTTTCAAAGCCTGGGCGGGTGTCTTCTTCCTGGGTGGGCGTTGGTACGCGGTGGGTGGTGCCGAAAAGTTGTCTCCTCGCTTGCTGGGTGCAGGGGAGCGCACGGTGTGTTTGGCCCAGGCCAATGACTGGCTCAACGACCAGGAAGTTGACGATGCCGCTCACAAGACCCGTCGCTGGTTGCAGGAGTCGCCCACACCTGGGCAACTGCGTTACCTGCCTGCGCCGCTGCGCGCGGATTTCAGCCTGACCCGCTATCAGGTCTCAGCGCTGTTGACCTTCCAGTTCAACAAGGCGGCCATTCAGCGCCTGGTTACCGCAGCCAACGATGCGGTGATGGCCGAGTTTCGGGAGGCTGCGTGAGATGTGCTGTGTGCGCCCGTCAAGCCAAAGGCCTGGGGTATTTCAACCCACGCTTACGGCGTTCCGACCCCCGCCGCTACAACGACCGGTGGGTGTTCTGCTCCATGCGGTGCCAGAACGTCTTCTCCCGACTGATGGAGCGCCTGACCCCGTTTCAGGAGGATGCCGTGATTGATCCCAGCGACATGGAGATCGCCGCCATGCAATCGGCACTGGCTCCCTTGGGTGAGTACGTCGCCTCCATCGGCATGGATCGCCCTTTAGCCGACTACGGCAAGGACGAAGTCCTGCGCCTGGTGGAGGTCGTGGTCGACGCCTATCAGGCCCACATGTTGGCCGAGCACGAACGCATGGTCGAGCGCGATCGCACTTTCTTTGAACAACTCGCCAGCCGCAAGGCCACTGCCAGCACGGGTGGCGATCACCACAGGATTCCATTTTGATGATCGACCTGAACCATCAACCCAAATTTCACGAGCAGGTGTCAATGCTGCTGGATGCAGCCTTGCAAGCCGAGCGCAGCCAGCAGGCCCGCCGGCGCTATCTGGGCGCCTCACGCCTCGGTGTGCCCTGCGAGCGCGCCCTGCAATACGAGTACGTCGACGCGCCGGTGGACGACGGTGCCGAGCTGCCGGGTCGCACGCTGCGGATCTTTGAAGTCGGCCATGTCATGGAGGACCTGGCCATTCGCTGGCTGCGCCTGGCTGGCTTCGACCTCTACACCCGCAAGCAGGATGGCGAGCAATTCGGCTTCTCCGTCGCGGGTGGCCGTATCCAGGGGCATATCGACGGCGTGATCACTGGTGCTCCTGCCGACCTGGATTTGTCGTTTCCCATGCTCTGGGAGTGCAAGACCATGAACGACAAACACTGGCGCGACACCGCCAAAAAGGGCGTGACCGTGACCAAGCCGATCTACGCCGCGCAAATGGCGATCTATCAGGCGTACATGGAGCCGAGCATTCCTGGCATCGCATCTCAGCCTGCGTTGTTCACCGCCATCAATAAGGACACCCAGGAGCTTTGGTTGGAGCTGGTGCCGTTTGATGCAGCGCTTGCGCAGCGCATGTCTGATCGCGCTGTCAAAGTCATCCAGGCGACCGAGGCTGGTGAATTGCTGCCGCGCGTGGCCTCTGAGCCGAGTTTCTACGAGTGCAAGTACTGCGCCTGGGCGCGTCGGTGTTGGCGCGAGCAGGGTGTGAGCGCATCGGGGGTGAAGTCATGAATGCGCGTCTTCCTCAACCCGTCATCGAGGCATTGACGGTGACCACTCGTCGCCAGAAACCCCTGATCGGTGCATCCCTGCTGGAGCGTCTGCTACTTCGCCATGTCGCTGTCGTGTGTCCGGAGTCGCGACTGGTCGTGGCTGTCATCAAACAGGCGTTCATTGACCTGTGTTCGCCCTCTAAACATCTGCGCACTGAGGCTAGACGTTTCTTTCGAGACGGGCGCCTGGAGCTGTGGTGCGACCAGGTCGGTCTGTCCCCCAACTTCATGCGAGAGATCGCGACCAAGGCTGGCTACTTGAATCCATCAGACACCGATGAAGGAGGTGTCCATGCTTGATTTCAACGACCAAGAACCCGCAGCTCCATCACCCAGCGGAAATTCCGAGCGGGATGAACTGCGATCGGCCTTGATGGCAAGGCTCGAGGGCGTGCTGTTTGCTTTATTTCCGGCGGGCAAGGTGACACACGGCAAATTCGTCGTTGGCGATGTGCTGGGCAGTCCAGGTCGCAGTCTGGAGATCGAGCTGGATGGTGAACGGGCGGGCCTGTGGATCGACCGCGCCACGGGTAATGGTGGCGATGTCTTTGCGCTCATCGCTGCGCACCGCCATTGGGACACGCATCGTGATTTCGCGGCCGTCCTCAGCTTCGCCCGGGAACTGCTCGGCCGAGCGCCCGCCGTGTCACCCGCCAGACGCAAGGCAAGCGCGCCGGTGGATGAATTGGGTCCAGCCACCGCCAAGTGGGACTATCTTGCCGCTGACGGCAGTCTGATTGCCTGCGTGTATCGCTATGAGCCCAGTCCTGGACGTAAGGAATTCCGCCCTTGGGATGCCAAGCGTCGCAAAATGGCGCCGCCCGATCCGAGGCCGTTGTTCAACCAACCTGGCATTGCTCATGCCGACCGGGTGATTCTGGTCGAGGGCGAAAAATGCGCCCAGGCCTTGATCGACGCGGGCCACTGCGCGACCACCGCGATGCACGGTGCCAACGCACCGATCGACAAGACCGACTGGTTACCCCTTCAGGGTAAGCATGTCCTGATTTGGCCAGACCGCGACAAACCAGGCTGGGAGTACGCCATGAATGCCGCCGAGGCGGTCATGGCAGCGGGTGCCCAGCATTGCGCGGTGTTGATGCCTCCACCCAATCCCATGGCGCAAGATCCCCAAGAGTCTGCGGATGGCTGGGACGCGGCTGATGCCATTGCGGAGGGCTTTGATGTGGAGGCCTTCCTTGACCATGGTGAGCGCATCCAGTTCCAGCCTTCAACGCCAGACATCACGCAGGCAGCAGATCCGACCGAGCAATCGGTGTGGGCTACTGAAGACGCACTGGCGCTGACCTTCTCGGGTCGGTACGCCCAGGACTGGCGCTATGTCGCGTTGTGGGGAAAGTGGGTGTTCTGGACTGGCAAGCGCTGGCAAACCGAGGAGACTCTGGCGGCGCACCACCTGATGCGCCAGATCTGTCGGGAGGCCGCACTCAAGGCTGATTCTCACCGGGTGGCCGCCAAACTCGCCAGCAGTGGCGCGGTAGCTGGCTTGGAGCGGCTCGCACGCTCCGATCGGCGTCATGCCGCCACCGCCGACGAGTGGGATGCCGACCCCTGGCTGCTCAACACGCCAGGCGGTGTGGTGAATCTCAAGAATGGCGTGCTGCGCTCCCACGACCGTCTGGACCGACTGACCAAGATCACGACGGCCACCCCCGCGGGTGATTGCCCCACCTGGCGGCAGTTCATCCATGAGGTCACGGGCGGTGATCAGTCTTTGCAGGCCTATCTTGCCCGGATGGCAGGGTATGCCCTGACTGGATCGACACGCGAGCACGCGCTGTTCTTTCTGTATGGCACGGGTGCCAACGGCAAATCGGTGTTCGTCAATACCCTGGCCACCATCCTGGGCGACTACGCCACCAATGCTCCCATGGACACGTTCATGGAGACCCGCACAGACAGGCACCCGACCGATATGGCCAGCCTGCGTGGGGCCCGGTTTGTCGCCGCCATCGAAACCGAGCAAGGGCGACGCTGGGCCGAGTCCAAGGTCAAGAGCCTGACCGGTGGCGACAAGATCTCTGCGCGCTTCATGCGCCAGGATTTTTTCGAGTTCATGCCGCAGTTCAAGTTGATCGTAGCGGGCAATCACAAACCGGCTATCCGCAACATCGACGAAGCGATGAAGCGGCGGCTCCACCTGATCCCTTTCACGATCACCGTCCCCCCGGAAAGGCGTGACAAGCACCTGCAGCAAAAGCTGCTGGCTGAACGGGATGGGATCCTAGCCTGGGCGGTTCAAGGCTGTCTGGAGTGGCAGCGTCAGGGCCGGCTCGACCCACCCCAGCAGGTGCTCGATGCCACCGATGAGTACTTCGAAGAAGAGGACGCGATCGGTGAGTTCCTGGACGAGGACTGCCAGCAATCGCCCGTGGCGCGGGAAGCGATTTCCGCGATCTACCAGCGCTGGCGTGAGCGCGCTGAGCGGCGTGGCGAGTACGTGGGCACCAGCCGCTGGCTGACCCAGCAACTCATCAACCGTGGGTTTGCGCGCACACGCCTGCATGGCGGGGCAAAGGCCTTGTCAGGCCTGTCGCTAAAACCCCGCGAGCCGGGCGGCTACATGCCCTATCGCGACGACTGACCGAATCGACAGACCCCAGTGGGTGACCGAAAGTGACCGGCATATCGTTATCTCTCTACACGTGTACGTGCGCAGGCGCGAGCGGATAACGAGAAACGGGTCACCTTTGGTCACCAGATGCCAAAAAACGCATGGAGTGACCAATGAACACAATGACCATCTTCGCCCTTGATCTGGGCACACAAACCGGCTGGGCACTGGCTTGCCGCGACGGCAGTATCACCAGTGGCAGCCAATCCTTCAAACCCCAACGCTTCGAAGGCGGCGGCATGCGCTTTCTGCGGTTCAAGCGCTGGCTCACCGACATCAAGCAGTGCAACGACGGCATTGACCAGGTGGTCTTCGAAGAGGTCCGCCGCCACGTCGGTGTTGACGCAGCCCACGCCTACGGCGGCTTCATGGGACAGCTCACCGCCTGGTGCGAGCACCACCAGATCCCGTACCAGGGCATTCCGGTCGGCACGATCAAGAAGCACGCCACGGGTAAAGGTAACGCGAGCAAGGACGAGATGGTGGCATCCGTCCGTGCCCGTGGCCATGCCCCGGCTGACGACAACGAAGCCGATGCCATTGCCTTGCTGTACCTGGCCCGTGAGATGGCCACGGAGGGGGTGTGACATGAAAGTGCCCCAATACCGCTACCGCTGCCCCTTGGGCAATCTGCAGCCCACCACGCCGGATCTGGACGCGGTCAAACGCGATGGCTGGCGCACCGATCACATCCTGGTGGTCAGCGAGCACGACGAACGGCTCGACTGGGTGGAGAAACAGTTCGTCCGTCGTCTGGGTGAACGCCTCTACGGTGATGGAGGCAAGCGCCATGACTGAGGCCAGAACCGAATGGACTGTGGACGATGTGGCCGCCCGGTTTGCTGAGGCTGCCGAGATTGCACACAAGCTGCCCCGGGTCAGACCGGGCGGCTACTTCAACCCGTGGATGACCTTGGCCATGCAGGTGCCCGAGCGCTACCCCGATCCCGAGCGGCTGTACCGACCCATGCCCCCCAGTCCCCAAGCTGTGGAGCGGATGCTGGAGACCATGCGCTGGGTGCAGTGGCTGGAGGTGGAGCAGCGGCATCTGGTGTGGATGCGTTCGAACCGGTATCGCTGGGAGCAGATCGGTCGGCGGTTTGCCTGCGCGGCAAGAACTGCACAGCGGCGGTACGACGCTGCCATCCATCTGGTCGCTCTGCACCTGAACAAGGGACACTGACTGAAGTCGAGGCAAATCGATGGCGCGGGCGGGGTGGTGCGGGATGGTGATGACAGATGCCAAAACACCCCATGTCGCGTTTTACCCGGTTTGGGCCTACAGTTTCAGCTATGGTCAGGACAGCGGTGTGAGCAGCGGGCGTGATCTTCCGACTCGAACCTTGCACCCCGACAGATGCGAAGCGATGCAAACACCTGATGGCTGATGCCAATCAGATGATCGCGGAGTCCTGCGGACAATCAACGGGTCCTTCCTGGCCAAAACGGTATGCGGGGGGCAACAGCGCGAGATTTCGATAGCGTCTGCCCTTAAAAACAGGTTACCACCCGGCCAGGTTACCGGCCTGTGGTTACCACCACCCCAGACAGTTACCACCCCCTGAATATTTCCCACCCGCCCGGCGGCAACGCTCGGCGGGTTTTTCAATTCCATGACGCCCAACCTGCAGATCGAATACCGGCCGATCGATGCGCTGCTGCCGTACGCGCGCAATCCGCGCACGCATGCGCCAGCCCAGATCGCCAAGATTGCGGCCAGCATCGTGGAGTTTGGCTGGACGCAACCCATCCTGGTCGATGGCGACAACGGCATCATCGCCGGCCACGGTCGCCTGGCAGCGGCCCGCAAGCTGGAGTTGCCCAAGGTCCCGGTCATTGAACTGGGCCACCTCACCCCGGCGCAAAAGCGTGCCTACGTGATCGCCGACAACCGCCTGGCGCTGGACGCCGGGTGGGACGACGAGTTGCTGGCGCTTGAACTGGCCGAGTTATCCGAGGCCGGATACGACCTGCTGCTCGCCGGATTCGACGATGACGAGCTCGCCAAGATGCTGGCCGACTTGGGTGATGGTGAAGGCAGCGAGTCTGGAGATGAGTCGGATGCCGATGAGGAAAACGACGTTCCCGAACCACCCAAGCAGCCCATCTCTCGCCCGGGCGATGTCTGGCAACTGGGTCCGCACCGCCTGATCTGCGGCGATGCCAGCGATCCATCGGTGATCGCCACCCTGATGCAGGGCGAGCAGGCCAGCCTGTGTTTCACCTCGCCGCCTTATGGCAACCAGCGCGACTACACGTCCGGCGGCATTGCCGACTGGGATGGCCTGATACGCGGCGTGTTCGCGCAAGTGCCCATGGCCGCCGATGGCCAGGTGCTGGTCAACCTCGGCCTGATCCACCGTGACAACGAGTTCATCCCGTATTGGGATCAGTGGCTCGACTGGATGCGCAGCCAAGGCTGGCGACGTTTTGCCTGGTACGTCTGGGACCAGGGGCCAGGCATGCCCGGTGACTGGCAAGGTCGCCTGGCACCGAGTTTCGAATTCATCTTCCACTTCAACCGGCAAACGCGCAAACCCAACAAGACCGTGCCCTGCAAGTTTGCCGGTCAGGAAACGCACCTGCGCGCCGACGGATCCTCGACCGCGATGCGTGGCAAGGATGGCCAGGTCAACGGCTGGACCGCTGCCGGCCAGCCGACGCAGGACTGCCGAATTCCCGACTCGGTCATCCGGGTCATGCGCCACAAGGGAAAGATCGGCAAGGACATCGATCACCCGGCCGTCTTTCCGGTGACGCTGCCGGTGGAGGTCATCGAGGCCTACACCGATGAAGGTGAGGTCGTGTTTGAGCCCTTTGGCGGCAGCGGCACCACGCTGATGGCCGCCCAGCGGACAGGGCGTATTGGCCGCGCGGTGGAGATCGCGCCCGAATACGTCGACGTGGCGCTGCTCCGTTTCCAACAGAACTTCCCTGGCGTGCCGGTCACCTTGGCCGCCACCGCAGAACCCTTTGAGGTTGTTGCTCAACAACGCAAAGCCGAGCATCGACAAGAGAGCGAACATGCAACTGTCTGAACATTTCGAACTGGCCGAGTTTCTGGTCTCAGAAACGGCGGCTCGCCGTGGCATTGCCAACGAGCCCACACCCGAGGTCATCGAGAACCTGCGTCGGCTGTGTCAATCGGTACTGCAGCCGCTGCGCGTTCACCTCAAGCGCCCGGTGGTGATCACCTCCGGCTACCGCTCGCCAGCGCTGAACCGCGCCATTGGGGGCAGTCCGACCAGTCACCACATGCAAGGGCGTGCGGCTGACCTCATCGTGCCAGGTATGACGCCGTTGCTCGTGTGCCAAGCCGCCCACCAGTTGAAGCTGCCCTGCGTGCAGATCATTCACGAGTTCGGACGGTGGACCCATCTGGCAGTGGCGATCTCGAATGAGCGCACCCAGTTGCTCACGGCCAAGCTGAACCAGGGCAAGACCGTCTATGAAACGGGGTTGGTCCATGTCTGAACCCTGGCTATCCACCCATATCGAGCGCTGGCCCACCGAGAAACTGGTGCCCTACGCCCGCAATGCCCGTACCCACTCAGAGGAGCAGGTGGCGCAGATTGCGGCATCCATCGTCGAGTTCGGGTTCACCAATCCGATCCTGGCGGGGTCCGATGGCGTGATCGTGGCGGGCCATGGACGTCTCGCCGCCGCGCAAAAGCTCGGTCTGGATACCGTGCCGGTGGTCGTCCTCGATCATCTGACACCCACCCAGCGCCGCGCGCTGATCATTGCGGACAACCGCATTGCAGAAAACGCCGGCTGGGACGACGCCATGCTGCGCATCGAGTTGCAGTCGCTGCAGGAAGATGGATTCAATCTCGACATCACCGGCTTCGATGCCGACGCGCTGGCCGAGATCATGGCGGGCGAAGAGACCACGGTCGATGGCAATACAGATGAGGATGCCATTCCAGAACTGAGCGAAACAGCCATCAGCCGACCCGGTGACGTGTGGATTCTTGGCAATCACCGGCTGGTTTGCGGTGATGCTACGCAGCCATTCAGCTACGAGCAGTTGCTCGCCGGGCAACGCGTTCAGATGATCTGGAGCGACTTGCCCTACAACGTCAACTATGCCAATAGCGCGAAAGACAAATTGCGTGGTAAGCACCGACCTATCCTGAATGACAACTTGGGCGAGGGTTTTTATGACTTCGTCTTCGATGCGCTCTCGCTGATGTTGCCCCACTGCGATGGCGCGGTCTACATTGCGATGTCCTCCAGCGAACTTGACACGCTACAAGCCGCGTTTCGCGCGGCCGGTGGAAAGTGGTCTACGTTCATCATTTGGGCCAAGCACACCTTCACCCTGGGCAGAGCGGATTACCAGCGTCAATACGAACCGATCCTGTATGGCTGGCCGGAAGGCAGCAGTCGGCATTGGTGTGGCGATCGCGATCAAGGTGACGTCTGGAATATCAAGAAACCTGCCCGCAACGATCTTCATCCCACGATGAAACCTGTCGAGTTGATGGAACGTTCAATCCGCAATTCGAGCCGACCAGGCGATGTGGTCCTCGATTGCTTTGGCGGATCCGGCAGCACGCTGATCGCCGCTGAGAAATCGGGGCGCCGCTGCTTCATGATGGAGTTGGAGCCGAAGTACTGCGATGTCATTGTTCGCCGTTGGCAGGAATTCAGTGGCGGCAAGGCTATCTCTGAATACAGCCAACGCGTCTTCGACGAGGTCACAATCCAGGAGGCTCCGGCGTGATCAGGCAGCTCAGCTTCTTGGATGTGGCTGAGCCCAAGGACCACGGCTTGATCGACGAAAGTGCTGTTGTTCGGCACCACAACCTGCGGGTCAGCGCCGAAATGGAGATTGGCCGAGCGGGTGAGTATTTGGTGATGGCAGATTTGCTGCTCAATGGTTGGGTAGCGTACCCGACATCACAAGGCGTGCCGTATGACATTGCTGTTGACATCGGCCAGCGGGTGATCCGGGTTCAGGTGAAATCCACCAAGACGCCCAAGACACCCGGTTCGCTCAACCGCGGCTCTCCGCTGTATGTGTTTCACACCCGTCGAGCTGGAAAAGGTGGGCGACGGCGGTACAGCAGCGATGATTTTGATGTGCTGGCATTGGTCGCCCTGGATCGCCGGCTGGTTGCCTACTATGCATTGGCCGATACCCACAACGATTGCATTGTAAGCGATCCATTATCGACGTCTACCAACTGACGCTCTGAGCGAGGAGCATAGGTGTCCACCTATTTGGAGGTGGACACCTATGACTGGCAAAGACTCAGAGTTGAAAGTAGTTCGTCAAAGCCGCGACGGGCGCCGTCGCTATGACGAGGGAGGCAAGCGCGTACTGATCGAGGCCGCGTTGCGACCAGGTGCGTCGGTCGCCCGTTTGGCACAGGAGCATGGGATCAACGCTAACCTGCTGCGCAAATGGATCGCGAAGTATCTGATGGAGCGCGAGAAAGGCATCCCATTTGCATCGCAGGAAACGCGCGCCGACGAGCGCGATCTACCGTCATCTGCCATCGACGCAATTGCCAACGAAGACTTCCGTCGTTGCGTGGATGACGGTTCGACCGACGTTGCAGGCTCACGTAAGCACTTGCTGTGCGCACCGTCTACTTCTGCATTTGTGCCGGTCGTTTCAACGTCATCGGTGCCGCCGTTACCACTCGTGTTGACTGCAACTGCGCCGATCACGCTTTCGCTGCATGTGCGACTGTCGAATGGCGTGGAGCTTGATCTCAGTGCAGCGAGCATCGACGAACTGAGCACCGTGGTCCAGATGTTCGGGAGGATGCCGTGTTCCGGTTCGACGAAAATCTGAAGGTGTACCTGTACCGCGATCCCGTCGATTTCCGGTACGGAATGAACAGTCTGTCGATTCTCGTCGAACAGGCGATGCGCCTGAATCCCATGGATTCCTCGCTCTACGTTTTTACCAACCGGAGATGCGATCGCGTCAAGATCCTGGGCTGGCAGGACAACGGTTTCTGGCTCATGCTCAAGAGACTCGAGGCCAATGATCGCTTCGTCTGGCCTGATGACAATAGCGAGGTCGTGGCACTGACCGTCGAACTGCTGCACTGGCTTCTCGGGGGTGTCGACATCGCTGCGCTCCAGCGTCATCCGAGGCGACATTATGCGCGTGTGAGCTGAACATGTCGTCGGCATACTGGTCTAAGCGGTATGCCGATCAACGTGACCATCGACGCTGACGAACTCAGGATGCTCCTCGCGATGCGCGAGGAGCATGACGCCCTTCAGTCAGAGCGCGACGGGTTACGCAGCGCACTGCGTCTCGTGACTGCGGAGCGCGACCTGGCTGAGGAACGACTGCGCGCTTACCGGCGCGAGCTGTTCGGCGCGAAGAGCGAAGCTCGCGCATCGGATCAGCCGGGTCTGTTCAATGAAGCCGAAGTGCTCGGCACGAACGCAACACCGGCGCAGGAAGATACTCCCGAAACCAGAATCGCCGCGCACACGCGCAAGAAGCGCGGTCATCGCAAACCGCTCGATCCCAACTTGCCGCGCGAAGTCGTTCGGCACGAACTTCCCGAAGGCGAACGCTTCTGCAACCACGACGGCCATGCGCTCGTCGAGATCGGTGTCGAAACGAGCGAGCAGCTCGACGTGATCCCCGAACAGCTTCGCGTCATCCAGCACCAGCGCGTCAAGTATGCCTGCCCGTGCTGCGATCTTGGCATCAAGGTCACGCCGGCACCGCTGCGCATCATCCCGCGTGGACTCCTCACGGAATCGGCGCTCGCGTGGGTCGCCTCCGGCAAGTATCAGTTTGGCATGCCGATCTATCGCCAGGCGGTCCTGCTGCGACGCTTCGGTGGCGACATCTCATCGAACACGCTCGCCGCGAGCATGGTACGCGTCGGTCTCGCAACGCAGCCCGTTATCAACCTGATGCGCGACGCGTTGCTCGATGCTGACGTGATCTACTGCGACGAGACGACGTTCCAGGTCCTGAAGGAAGAAGGGCGCAAGCCGCAAACGAAAAGCTATCTCTGGGCGCAAATGACCGGATCGGGAACTCCCATCCGCTGTTTCGCCTATACGGCTGGTCGCGGCGCGAAGCTGGCCGACAAACTGTTCACCGGCATTCGCAAGGGTGCGGTTCTGATGACTGACGGATACGAGCCCTACAACGGCATCGCTGAACAGTATCAGCTCGTGCATCTCGGATGCTGGGCTCACGCGAGACGGTATCTGGTCAAGGCCGAAGATAACGTGCCGAAGGCCGCACGCTCGTCCAACCTGCTCGCGACGCGCTTCATCAAACTGATCGGCAAGCTGTTCGCGGCGGAGGCGCACAGTGAAACGTGGGCGGCTGAACGACGACAGCGATTGCGACGACGATACAGTGCACGCGTGCTCGATGCCATCGAAACGCTGATGCTTGAACAGTTACCCGGCGTCGTGCCTCAAAGTTTGCTCGGTAAGGCCCTGACCTATCTGCATGGGCAGTGGCCCAAGCTGATCCGATACATCGAGAACGGCAACTGGCCCATATCGAACAATCCCTGCGAAAATTCCATTCGCCCGTTTGTCGTCGCGCGCAAAAGCTTCCTGTTTGCCGATACAGTTGCTGGCGCACATGCGAGTGCGAATCTTTATTCGCTGGTCGAGTCAGCAAAAGCCAACGGCATCGATCCGTATCGCTATCTCACCTGGCTGTTCCAGCGGTTGCCTCTGGCAAAGACGGTCGACGACTACGACGCGCTGCTTCCCTGGAAGCTGCCGGCCAACCTACGCTGATCCGCGTTCCCACCACATGTCACACGCTCCGTCACCTGAATTGAGGGGCGTCGCTGATGGACCGCATACATTGCATTGCGCTGCGCGTACCCGGGGTCCGCTATGGTGATGGTGGCGTCAAGTGCCGCTACTTTGAGGATGCGAAATTCGAATTCGCCCTGGATAGCGTTTTGATGAGACAACGACAGGAGGCATTGTTCGCCTCCTGAGTCCATGTCAATGCTCGGTGCGTTTGAGGTCGCGGTAGAAATTCTCGTGCGGGCCAACCATCAGCAACTTGAGCGTGTTCTCATCCAGAATGCGGTAGGCAAGCAGGCACAGCAGGTTGCCCATGCGGAACTTGTAAACCTGCACGCCAGCCAGATCGCCGACTTTGGTTTCACCGGCTTCCGGCTGGCCGACAATGGTTCGAACTGCCTCGTCAAGCGCGGCTTTTTGCTGCTTGTGCAGCTTTTTAACGGCGCGCTCGAAGGTCGGTGTGACAAGGACGCGCATCAGCCGAACTGGTACTCACCCACGGGTTCTTCCTGGTCAGCGATCAGGATGTCGCGGATGACGCTGAACGGAAGATCGGGGTTTTCTGCGGCGATCTTGCCGATCTGAGACCAGTATTCGATTTGCTTGGGCACCGAGCGGTGCTCGATGGTGCCATAGCGCTTGGCGGTCTCAACCAAGGCTTCGGGCAGTTTGACATTGATGGCCATACGAACCTCCTTTGAATGGGTCTATGATAGCCCATAAGGGACCAAAATGGAACATGTACTGTCAGTCGGCCAGGGCCTCTTCGACAATCTCGCAGTGAATCACAAAGCCCGTCAGGTAAGGCAAGCCCTTGGGAATCCCGTGCTGCTTGCTGGTCAGGCGACCGATGCTCCAGCCCATCCAGCGTTGGGTGGCGGCGTGGATCGCCTCCTGCAGATTGGCGCCGGCGTGCAGACCGTTGAGCACATCGTCGGCAAAGTGGCGGCCATGGCGGCTGTCCAGGAAGGCGCGCACCGAGTCCAATGGTTGGTAGGTCGCGTCCGAGATCGCCGTCATCGCTATTGGCCAGGCGGCTTCGGCGTGCTCGCCGAGGGTCCCAAATAAGCCCCACGACTCATTTTGAGTTGCAGGAATTTTTGCTTGCTGGGTGGTGGTCATCGTCGGCTCCGTGTCTGTGTTGGCGATGACTCCATTGACGCGCTGTAGGGCATGGAAGCCAAGGCTTTCTCGATCATTTTTTTGAGAGCGTGATCATTTTGCGACGCTGGCCAGTTCGGCTTGGGCGTTGGCGATCAGGTCCAGGCGCAGGTTGGGCGTGATGTTGCAGGCCAGGGCGTTGAGCGCCCAGTTCATCACCTGTGATTTGTCGTGCGGCGTCTCGGCCGTGTCGAGCCGCTCGATGTAGTGGTCCAACTCGCGCAAACTGCGCTCCAGGGTGGACCGGGCGGTGAGCAAGGCGTCTTTGGCCTTTTGCTCGGTCATCTGGCGCATGAGGGTGTCGAGGTCGAGGGTCATGGTGGGGCTCCTTCAATCGTTGGGCGATGACCCCATTGACGCGCTGTTGCGATGCAAAGCCAAGGCTTTGATGGAAGAAGATGAACAGCGTGGCGGCAGAGCCACTAACCCAGCCGGGCCGCGTAGCGGGCGTAGTCGCCGCCAGACGGGTCGACATAGAGGTACGGGCGTCCGGGTGCGTGAACTTCCACGCACAAACGTCCCTGGCCAACATAACCACCCTTGCCGGCCAGCCAGTCGCGCGAGACCAGCAGGTTGGCGGCAAAGCCATCGAACTCCTCGGGCGTCATGGTCCGGGTCTCGGTGACGTAGACGAGGTAGTCGCCGCTGGCGCTCATGTCCTTGAGGTTCTCGGGCTTGCGCGCAAACGGCAGTCGGATCCCGAGTTGCTCGACTTGAATGTCCTGGCCCTCCCACTGGAGAGTCAGCGGGGTGCGTTCAATGGTGATGGACATGCTGGGCATGACGGGCCTTTCTGGTTTGATTGAAGACTTGGTTGGTTGATTGGTACTTGGGGCTCACGGCCTTGGCCTGCAAGGCTTCGACGCCCGCCAGTGCGAGGGTCAGCACGGCGTTGTGAAACGCCGCTTCGGTCAAACAGGGCGCGAGCCGCGCGTCTTCGAGCAGGCGGTCGATGCTTGGTGCCACCTTGGCCCGCATCGCGGCGCACACCGCCTCCTGGCGCGCCGGGCTGGCGCTGCGGATTTCGGGGCAGAGGCTGATCAGGGTGCGAAACGCCTGGTCGGCCAGGCGCTGCCCCAGTTCATCAATCCGCGCCAAGTTGGGACGGGCGTTCATGGGGCCTCCGATTCAGTGGTGGTGGCGGTAGCGGTGCCTGCGGACGCGGACTCGATGCGGTACACCCGCTGACCGTCGGCATCCTTAGCTGATGTGATGGTCAGCCCCAGGCGTTTCTTGAGCGTGCCGGCCAGGGTGCCGCGCACGGTGTGCTGCTGCCACCCCGTGGCCTCCATGATCTGCGCGATGGTGGCGCCCTCGGGGCGTTGCAGCAGGCCAATGACCAGGGCCTGTTTGCTGTCGGCGCGGGTGCGAACCGGCTTGCCCTTGGCGGGCTGCTGCCAACTGGCCTCTGCACTGGCGACATCGGCCTCCAGTTCCGGATCGTCCAGCGTGATGGTCGGTGGCAAGGCGCCCGGTCGGGGCAGGCCCAAGGCGTCGTAGCCCTCGGCAGCCACCACCCAGTCATCGCCGTCAGGCGTGATCAGGGCGCGTTTGAATAAGCTTTCGAGCACTTTGGCGCGAGCGCCGCCCTTGATGTGCTCGGGGAACCAGGCGATCTTGCCGCCGCTGTGTTGTACGGCGTGCTCCAGGATGGCCTGCTGGTTGAGGTTGAGTGCGGTGGTCATGGCGCCCTCACGCTTGCAGGGCAGCGGCGCTGCCGTTGCCGCTGATTCGATTGGCTGCGGTGGCCTTGTGCGTGCGCTGCACGGCCTGCTTCGGGCTTCCACCGGGTGCGTGCAGCCCGGCGTCAAACGCGGCTTGCAAGGCGCTTTTGACACCCCAGACGCTGACGTCGTGGAAGTCCAGGGTGTCGCGGTGGCGGGTTTGCAGGGTTTCGATGAACAGGTGGTCCAGGGCAATCGATTCGAGCAAAAGCTCGATCTCGTCGGGGGAGAGGGCGGTGGGTTGCTTGGGCTTGGCCATGTGGGGCTCCTTGGTGGGTTGCTTGTCAATCGACATCCGCATTCACGCGCTGTGCGCCACAGAAGCCAAGCTCTTTCTTATCCCGGGTGATTCACTCGCCTTTGCCTGACCCATACCTCGAGGAGGCCACCCACTTGCACTGAGTAGATCAACACCATGGGACTGTCCATTCGCGCCTACGCGCGCCACCGCGGCGTGTCGCACGTGGCCGTCAAGAAGGCCATCGACACCGGGCGCATCAGCCAGTTGCCGGACGGCACCATCGATCCGGTGGTGGCCGATGCCCAGTGGGCAGCCAACACCACGCCGACGCGGCGGTCGGTGGCAGATGTCGCCAGTGACAAGCCGGCTCCGCAGGTTTCCGCAGCCACCCGTGAGATTCCCCAGACTTCCACCAAGGTGGTGCGGGATACCCCAGAGCCGCCCACCCCGGTGCTGTCGAGTGGAGGCACTTCGCTGCTGCAGGCCCGCACCGTCAACGAGGTGGTCAAGGCGCAAACGAACAAAGTGCGCCTGGCCCGATTGAAGGGCGAACTGGTCGATCGGTCACAGGCCGTGGCCCATGTGTTCAAGCTGGCCCGTGCTGAGCGCGATGCCTGGCTCAACTGGCCGGCACGCATTTCGTCACAGATGGCCGCCGGACTCGGTGTCGATCCGCATGCCTTGCATGTGGCGCTGGACACCGCCGTGCGTCAGCAACTGCAGGACCTGGGCGACCTGCAGCCGAAAGTGGACTGATCAGTGGATTGATGATGGAAGAGCTTTACTACGAAGGCTGGGACGCCATCGAGCGTGCCTGGCGCGAAGGCATCACACCCGATCCACAACTGACCGTGTCCGAATGGGCCGACAAGCACCGGGTGCTCTCCAGTAAGGCCGCCTCCGAACCAGGACGCTGGCGCACCAGCCGCACGCCCTACCTGCGCGAGATCATGGATTGCCTGTCCCCGATGTCTCCGATCGAGCGGGTGGTGTTCATGAAAGGCGCCCAAGTGGGCGGCACCGAATTGGGTCTGAACTGGGTGGGCTACGTGATCCACCACGCCCCGGGCCCGATGATGGCGGTGTGGCCCACGGTGGAGATGGCCAAGCGGGCCTCCAAGCAGCGCATCGACGCGTTGATCGAGGAGAGTCCCGCCATCCAGGAGCGCATCGCTCCGGCGCGCAGCCGTGATTCGGGCAACACGATTCTCGCCAAGGAGTTCCACGGTGGAGTGCTGGTGATGACTGGTGCCAACAGCGCGGTGGGATTGCGAAGCATGCCGGTGCGCTATCTGTTCCTCGATGAGGTCGATGGCTACCCGCTGGATGTGGAAGGCGAAGGCGATGCGATCTCGCTGGCCGAAGCGCGTACCCGCACCTTTGCACGGCGCAAGATCCTGATCGTCTCGACGCCGACGATTGCCGGGGCCAGTGCGGTGGAGCGCGAGTTCGAATCGTCGGACCAGCGCCGCTACTTCGTGCCGTGCCCGCATTGCGACCACCGCCAGTGGCTGCGGTTTGAGCAGCTGCGCTGGGAGCGAGGCCACCCGGAAACGGCGGCCTACATCTGCGAATCCTGCAGCCAGCCGATTGCCGAGCACCACAAAACATGGATGCTGGAGAACGGTCAGTGGCAGGCCTGCGCGCCAGAACAAGCTGGGCGCACCGCTGGGTTCCACCTCTCCAGTCTCTACAGCCCGGTGGGCTGGCGCAGCTGGATCGAGATCGCGCGGGCCTGGGAGTCGGCTGCCATGTCTGACAGCCGATCAGCCTCAGCCATCAAGACCTTCAAGAACACCGAACTGGGTGAGACCTGGGTCGAAGAGGGCGAGGCACCCGACTGGCAACGATTGCTGGAGCGTCGCGAGGACTACCGTATCGGCACCGTACCCGCGGGTGGCCTGATGCTCACTGCCGGTGCCGACGTGCAGAAGGACCGCATCGAAGTCTCTGTCTGGGCCTTCGGGCGTGGCAAAGCCGCGTGGCTGGTGGAGCACCGGATCTTGATGGGTGACACCGCTCGCACCGAGGTCTGGTCGGCTCTGAACAAGCTTATGGGTGAGACCTGGACCCACAGCAGCGGATGCCAGTTGAGCCTGGCGCGACTGGCGCTGGACACCGGCTACGCCACCCAGGAGGCCTATGCCTTCGTGCGCGGTGTGCGCGATGCCCGGCTCATGCCGATCAAAGGGATTGCCGGGGGTGCCGCACTGATTGGTACCCCTACGGCGGTGGACGCCACAGCCAATGGCAAGAAGCTGCGCCGGGGCATCAAGGTGTTCCCGGTGGCTGGCGGCATTGCCAAGCTGGAGTTCTACAACAACCTGAGGAAGAGCGCCGAGGTGGCCGAAGACGGCATCACGCCGATCTACCCGGCCGGATTCGTACACCTGCCCAAGGTCGATGCCGAATACTTGCAACAGCTCTGTGCCGAGCAGCTGATCACCCGGCGCGACCGCAACGGCTTTGCCCACCGCGAGTGGCAAAAGATGCGCGAGCGCAATGAGGCACTCGACTGCTATGTCTACGCCCGGGCGGCGGCTGCGGCGGCAGGACTGGACCGGTTCGAAGACCGGCACTGGCAAGAACTCGAAAAACAACTCGGCTCCGACCCACCAGTCGTTGCCAAACAAATCACAACCCCCGAGGCCACCCGAGAACAGCAGTTCGACGGTGGCCTCGTTACTTCTGGCAGTGCCAAACCCAACCCGCGCCGGGTGGTACGCAGCAAATGGATGAATTGAGGATGACGTGAACACGACCTACACACCAGAACACCTGCAGGCCCTGCGTGAAGCCCTGGCCAGCGGCGAGCACCGCGTGACCTACGAAGGCAAAAGCATCGAGTACCGCAGCGTGGCCGATCTGAAGGCTGCGATTGCAGAGGTCGAAGCCACCATGGCTCGTGAATCCGGCGCACCAAAATCGCGCCAGATCCGTGTCACCACGAGCAAGGCACTCTGATGGCCTGGCTCAAAAGTCTGCGTCGCCGCATGTTCGGTGGCACGCCGGTCTATGACGGCACCGGCGGCGGGCGGCGCGCCCTGGCCTGGATGCCCAGCAACCCAGGCGCCGTAGCAGCCCTGTCGCTGGCCCAAGACGAACTGCGCGCCAAGAGCCGTGACCTGGTGCGGCGCAACGCTTGGGCTGCCGCCGGCATCGAAGCCTTTGTGGCCAACGCGATCGGTACTGGCATCAAGCCGCAGAGCATGGTGCAAGACCAGGCTACGCGAGAAGCCATCCACAGCCTCTGGTGGGACTGGTGCGAGCAGGCCGATGCAGCAGGGCTGACCGACCTCTACGGCCTACAGGCACTGGCCACTCGCGCCATGCTCGAAGGCGGTGAAGCCCTGGTCCGGCTGCGTTACCGCCGCACAGAAGATGGTCTGCCGGTGGCGCTCCAGATCCAGGTGCTGGAAGCAGAGCACCTGCCAACAACCATGAACCGCGATCTACCCGGTGGCAACGTCATCCGCTCCGGCATTGAGTTCGACCGGCTGGGTCGCCGGGTGGCTTATCACCTGTATCGCTCGCACCCCAACGATGGACTGCTGGCACCGATGTCCAGCAGTGCCGGCGGCGGTGGCATGGACACGGTGCGGGTGGATGCGAGTGAAGTCATCCACCTGTTTCGCCCCTTGCGTCCCGGCCAGATCCGGGGCGAGCCGTGGTTGACCAGGGCGCTCGTGAAGCTCAACGAGCTGGACCAGTACGACGACGCCGAGCTGGTCCGCAAGAAAACCGCCGCCATGTTCGCTGGCTTCATCACCCGCATGGCGCCCGAAGACAACCTGATGGGTGAGTCGGCGGCCGATGGCAACGGGGTGGCGCTCGCGGGCATGGAGCCAGGCACGCTGCAGATCCTGGAGCCAGGCGAGGACATCAAGTTCTCGGCCCCTGCCGATGTGGGATCGTCGTATGCCGAGTTCATGCGCCAGCAGTTCCGCGCGGTGGCCGCTGCCATGGGTATCACCTACGAGATGCTCACGGGTGACCTCACGCAAGTGAATTACTCCTCCATTCGTGCTGGCCTGCTGGAGTTTCGCCGCCGCTGTGAAGCCCTGCAGCACGGTGTGATCGTGCACCAACTGTGTCGCCCGATCTGGCGGGCCTGGATGGACCAGGCAGTGCTGGAAGGGGCACTGGACTTGCCTGGTTACCGAAAAGAGAAGCGGCAGTACCAGGCCGCCAAGTGGATTCCACAGGGTTGGAGCTGGGTCGATCCGCAAAAGGAATACAACGCCATGAAGCTCGCTATTCGTGCCGGCCTCATGAGCCGATCCGAGGCCATCTCCGGCAACGGCTACGACGCCGAAGACGTGGACCGTGAGATCGCAGCCGATAACGCCCGGGCCGATGCACTGGGCTTGGTCTTTGACTCCGATGCCCGGCATGACCAAGCGCTGGCTGCAGTGTCGACAGAGCCAAGCGATCCACAGACTGCTGAGTCTGGCGGTGCGTCACCCAACAACCAGGACCCCCAACCATGACTTACCTTGCCTCCCGCCTGTTCGGGACGCCCCTCCTGATTCACCGACCCAAGCTGGACGTGATTCTCTCCGTGGTCGGGCAGCGCATCGGCATGGCCGATGTCCCCACGCTGCCTTCCATGGACATGGCCTTTTACCAACGGCCGCCTGCAGCCGCAACCCCCGACGGCATCGCAGTGATACCGATCCACGGCTCGCTGGTCAAGCGCTCGCTGGGCATGGAAGCCGCCTCAGGCCTGACGTCCTACGGCGAGATCGCCGCGATGTTGGATGCCGCCTTGGCTGATCCCCATGTCAGCGGCATCTTGCTCGACGTCGACTCCCCGGGCGGCGAAGCCTCGGGCAGTTTCGAGTTGGCCCGCCGTGTGCGCGAGGTGGCAGCCATGAAACCCGTCTGGGCGGTGGCCAACGATGCCGCGTATTCAGCGGCCTATGCGATTGCCGCCAGTGCCCAGCGCCTGTTCGTAACCGAAACCGGTGGGGTCGGCTCGATCGGCGTCATCGCCTTGCATGTCGACCAATCGGTCAAGGATGCCAAGGACGGCTATCGGTTTACGGCCATCACGGCGGGCGCCCACAAGAACGACTACTCACCTCACGAGCCCTTATCGGATACCGCCAAGACCGAGCTGCAAGGCGAAGTGGATCGGCTGTATTCCATCTTCACCGAGCACGTGGCTGCGATGCGAGGCCTGGACGTTGATGCCGTGCGCGCAACCGAGGCTGGACTCTTCTTCGGCAGCAATGCTGTGGCCCAAGGACTGGCGGATGGACTCCAGACGTTGGAGGCCACCCTCAGCGAATTCCACTCGTATCTCAACGCCCGTAACCATCCGCCGTCTCAGGTGCGGGGCGTCATCCGTGCTGAGGCGGCACCCTTGAAGAAGGAAATGACCATGAATGAAGAAGAGAAAGTGATCGAGCCTAACGACACCATCAGCACCGACGAAGCTGCCGTGCTGGTGGCTGAAGCCCGCCGAGAGGTGACTCAGGCTGCCCAGGCCATCGCCGAGGTTTGTCTGCTGGCCGGCTGCCCCGACCGCGCGGCCGAGTTCATCGCCGCCGGCAAGACCGAAGCTGACGTCCGGCGCGTCCTGATTGACGCCCGTGCGGCACGGTCTGAGGCCGATGACATCCGCTCGACCATCACCGTGGATGCTGGCACGCAAAACATCGACCGCCCAGAAGCCTCACCCATAGTGGCCGCCGTCAAAAAACTCACGGCCCAGGCCTGACGCACCGACCCAGAAAGGACTGAACCATGACCCCCATCACCGAACAAAACAACCTCGGCGACCTGTTGAAGTACGAAGCCCCCAACCGCTATTCGCGGGACGTCGCCACCATCGCCGCTGGCCAGAACCTGCCCTTGGGCACGGTACTCGGCCGCAATGCCAGCGATGGCAAGCACTACGCCATCGACCCCGCCGCCACCGACGGCACTGAGGACGCCATCGGGGTGCTGGCCAACGCGATCGATGCCACCAATGCCGACCGCAGCGACGCCATCCTGATCGCCCGCCACGCCATCGTGGCCAAGACCGCGCTGGTCTGGCCGATTTCCCTCACTGGCGCCCAGCGCATGGCCTACGAGCAGCAGCTGGCCGAGCGCGGTGTGCTGGTGCGTGAATCCGCCTGACCTACGTCCTAAACCTGCCCGTCTTTCATCCCCGAACCCGCCTGGCCGTCTGGCTTGCGCGGGTTTCGTCATTTCTGGAGCCTCGAATGAACAACCCGTTTCTGAACCCTGGATTCTCGATGGCCAGCCTCACCGCCGCCATCAACCTCATCCCCAACCGCTATGGCCGCCTGGAGGCTTTGAACCTGTTCCCGGCCAAGCCGGTGCGCACCCGCCAGATCATCGTCGAGGAGTACGCCGGTAAGCTCAACCTGCTGCCCACCAAGCCGCCTGGCTCGCCCGGCACGGTCGGTGAACGTGGCAAACGCAAACTGCGCTCCTTCGTCATTCCGCACATCCCGCACGACGATGTGGTCCTGCCCGAAGAGGTCCAGGGCATCCGTGCCTTCGGCTCCGAGACCGAGATGGAGGCCATCTCCGGCGTGCTCGCTCGTCACCTGGAGACCATGCGCAACAAGCACGCCATCACGCTCGAGCATCTGCGTATGGGTGCATTGAAGGGTGAAATCCTGGATGCCGATGGCAGCGTGATCAGCAACCTCTTCACCGAATTCCAGATCACCCCGCAATCGGTCAACTTCGATCTGGCCAATGCCAACAGCGAGGTGAAGGGCCACTGCTACGACTTGCTGACCAAGATCGAAGACGCCCTGCAGGGTGAATTCATGACCGGCGTGCATGTGCTGTGCTCGCCGGAATTCTTCCGGGCACTGACCACCCACAAGGAGGTCAAGACCGCCTACACCAACTGGCAGCAAGGTACGGTTCTGATCAACGACGTGCGCTCGGGCTTCACCTATGCCGGGGTCACCTTTGAGGAATATCGGGGCCAGGCCGCCTACCTGCAAGCCAATGGGGATCTCGGTACCCGTCGCTTCATTGCCGCAGGCGAGGCCCATGCCTTCCCGCTTGGCACGGTCGACACCTTTGGCACCTACTTTGCCCCGGCCGACTTCAACGAGACGGTCAACACGCTGGGCCAGTCGCTGTACGCCAAGCAGGCTCCTCGCCAGTTCGACCGTGGCACCGACCTGCACACCCAGAGCAACCCGCTGCCCATGTGTCACCGCCCGGGCGTGCTGATCAAGCTGACCGCCTGATCCGATGCAAGTTGCATTTGAGCGGGCGGTCTTGCGCCTGTTCGCCCGGCTGGGGGTGCCCGGCACCTACCGGCTGGCCGATGGTCGCGAGATCGCCACGCGATTCATCGCCAAACAGGCCGATGTGGTCGAGTCCTTCGGCGACACCCGGCTGGTGGTGGCCGCCCACCGCTTCGATGTGATGGCTCGTGACGTGGCATCTCCCCGCGAGGGCGATCGTTTCACCGTTGCCGGCCAGACCTATCAGGTGGTGGGTGACCCCCTGGCTGATCGGGACCGCTTGATCTGGACGCTCACAGGAGCGCCGGTATGAGATTGCAAGCTGCCCTGTCTGGCGACTTGGACCAAATGCTCGCCGACGAAGTGCGCATAGCCGAGCAGGCGGTCACGCATTCCATCCGTGAAGCCACCGATGGCCTCAAGACCGAGTTGCGCAGCCAAATCACCGGTGCTGGCCTGGGCCAGCGCTTGGCCAACACCTGGCGCGGCGAGGTTTACCCAAAAGGCAAACTGAGCATCAAGGCCGCCGGTCTGGTGTACAGCCGGGCGCCCGTCATCGTCGGTGCGCATGACCAGGGGGCCACCATCCGTTCCAAGGATGGATTCTGGCTGGCCATTCCCTTGCCCGCTGCCGGCAAAGGTCCACGCGGCAAACGCATGACCCCCGGTCTTTGGGAAAAGCTGCGTGGCCAGCGCCTGCGTTTCATCTACCGTCGGGGCCAACCCTCCCTTCTCGTCGCAGAAAACCAGCGCGCCCGCCAAGGCCAACGCGGTGGTTTCTCCGCCGCTGCGTATTTCGGTGAACGTGATCAGCGATTTCGGATGAAGGTGATCACCG